>NZ_DBHD01000094.1:0-12567 GCF_002296025.1 Microbacterium sp. UBA837 | reverse complement strand
CCCATGTGGGCGATGAGTACCTCGAGGGCGCTCGAGCCACCCGACGCGGAGACAGCGAGGCGATACACCAGCAAGCCGGCGCTCGTTACCGGCATCAGCCGGCGCCGTCTCGGCGCCGCAGCGCCGCGCGAAGGCTCCGCACGAGCAGCAGCAGACCGCCTAGGCCGACGACACTGCCAAGGAACGGGAACAGGGGAACGTCCTCGGTCAGTTGCGGTCCGCCCGAGGAAATCGCCAGGGCGATGCCCGTGGCCAGCAGAGTCACACCGACGAGCGTGCTCGTCACCTGGCCGAGCATTCCCTCGATCCATCGCCGCTCACCCGCACCCTCGAACGAGCGAAGGCGCACCGAGAAGGTGCCCTGTTCGAGAGAGCGCGAAATGTTCTCCAGGCGCCGCGGCACGCGGCGCACCTGCTCCAGAGCGAGCACGAGCTGCGTCTGCGCCGACAGCGCTGCGGCACGCAGCGACAGCATGCTGCGGGCGAAGTGCGGTGCCCGCGTAAGCGCCTGACCGACCATGTCGTAGCCCGGATAGACACGGCGGAGGCTCCCCTCGAGCGAGCCGAGAGTCCGGAATACCAGCAGCAGAGACGGGGGCATCGCCAGTCGGTGGTGGCGGAGGGTGTCGAGCAGAAGCCGGAAGACATCCTCGCCCGCGGGGGCGTTGCGAACCCGCGTGATGATCGCTCCGACATCACGCTGCAGCGCTGCCTGATCGGCGCCCGCCGGGTCGGGTTCGCACAGCAGCAGCACGATA
Organism: Microbacterium sp. UBA837; assembly: GCF_002296025.1. NCBI lineage: Bacteria > Bacillati > Actinomycetota > Actinomycetes > Micrococcales > Microbacteriaceae > Microbacterium > Microbacterium sp. UBA837. The sequence continues at coordinate 11,809 of NZ_DBHD01000094.1, read as the reverse complement.
TCGGTGGCGGCCTGATCATCGTCGGCGGCGATCGCTGTCAGCAGCGGCACGAGAAGGCGCCGCATACTGGCCTCCAGTATGCCCACGGCGCCGAAATCGATCAGGGCTACCTCTCCGTCATCGCAGAGGATCAGGTTTCCCGGATGCAGGTCGGCGTGGAAGACCCCGCGCACGGCGATCTGCTCGAACACGGCATCCAGGACCCCGTCGGCGAGCGCGCGGGCTGCGCCCGGCTCCACCACTCCCTCGGGGAGCTTGCCGAAGGGCACTCCCTCGATGCGCTCTTGCACGATCATTCGCTGGGTGCACAGATCCGGAAAGACCCGGGGAACCCGCAACGGCATCGCGTGCGTCTTCGCGATGGCGCCCCGCAGCATCTCGGCGTTGGCCACCTCGATGCGATAGTCGAGCTCCTCGGTGAGTGCGCGCGAGAACTCGGCGACAAGGGCGACGGCACCATAGTCGGCTGCCCACGCAGTGCGACGTTCGGCATCACGCGCGAGGCGCTCGAGGATGTCGAGATCGGTGGTGACTTGGGCGCGTGCGGAGGGCCGCTGGATCTTCACGACGACGCGCTCGCCCGACACCAGCGTCGCGGCGTGCACCTGGGCGACGGATGCCGCAGCCATCGGCTCCGACTCGATCTCTGCGAACACCTCGGTGATCGGCCGCCTGAGTTCGGCACGGATCGCCGCTTCGGCCTCCGGCCAGGGAATCGGGGTCGAGTCCATTTGCAGCGTCGAGAGCGCTTCGATGAGGTCTCGCGGCAGCACGTCCTCGCGCGTCGAGAGCACCTGGCCGAGTTTGACGAAGGTGACGCCGGCCTCGGCCAGGGCCGCCACCAGCGCCTGGGGCAACGCGTCTCGCGCGGCATCCGATCGGCCGCGGTACATTCCCAGGCCGTGCCGGGAGGCGATGGCAACGATCTGCGCGTATCGGCGGGCGCGATCGCGCCGACGGAACGCCTCCCGGACGATCGTCACCGGATTTCCGAGCGGGCGACTGGGCCAGAGGAACTCCAGGGTGACGAGGATGACGACGACGACGGCGAAGATCCAGCCGAGTACGAGGGCGACGAAGGCCACCACGATCGGGCTTTCGACGACGACGCGATCACCGTCGATGACGTCGGCCTGCTCGAACACCCACGCTGTCAGCGGAAGTGAGCCAAGGAACACCACGGCGGAGGTCACGAGAGCGCGAACCCATCCGATCTGGGCGTCGAGGAGTCGCCTGCTGACCCATGCGGACAGCGCAGCGAAGGCGGCAGTGAGCAGAAGGACAGCAAGCCAGATCGGCATGTCCCGATTGTGTCAGCAGCATGATCCGGGCGCACGAACTGCACCGAAACCCGGCCGCATAGCGCCACCGTCTACGCTGTCTCGCGACGCCGCCCTCTCACCAGACCCGGAAGGCCCCCATGGACGAGACCCCTGTTGCAGCCGCACCCGCCGGGCGCTTCGCCGGAGAGGAGCTTGCAGGCGGCATCCGCGTCTGGCGCGGCATCCGCTATGCCCAGGCCCCGACCGGCGACGCCCGCTGGCGCGACCCTGTTCCGGCCGAGCCGCTGGATGCCGGCGTGACGGTCGAGGTGACAAGCTTCGGGCCCGCCGCACCGCAGAAGGCGAATCCGGCCATGGACCTCGGGCCGGACCCGATCTTCGACGAGGACTGCCTCTTCCTGAACGTCTGGAGCGGGGCGGATGTTGATGCTCCGGCTCCGGTCATGGTGTGGCTGCACGGCGGGGCTTACACGTTCGGCTCCAGCAGCCAGCCGGTCTATGACGGCGAAGCCCTCGCGGGCCACGGCGTGGTCGTAGTGACGATCAACTACCGCATCGGCGCGCTCGGATTCCTCGATCTGTCGAGCAAGTCCACCCCGGAGCATCCCTTCGACGGAAACCTCGCCCTGAAGGACGTCATGCTGGCGTTGCGCTGGGTGCAGCGGAACATCGCAGCGTTCGGGGGCGACCCCGAGCGCGTGACCGTCTTCGGCGAGTCCGCGGGCGCGGGCCTCGTGACGACGCTGCTCGCCGTCCCGAGCGCTGCGGGGCTCTTCTCGCGCGCGATCGCCGAATCCTCGCCGGTCTCGAGCGTCTACGACGCGGCCCGGGCCGAGACCGTCACCGACCTGTTCTTGGCGGCGGTCGGTAATCCCGCCCCGGCAGATCTGCGAACACTGCCGGTCGAGCAGATCGTCGAAGCCGGGATGACGGTGTTCGCCGAAGTCCCGGCGCAGCATCCAGGAACCATCGCATTCGGTCCCGTCATCGACGGCGACCTGCTGCCCGAGGCGCCGGCGACAGTCCTTGCCGAGGGGCGTGGTCTGCCGGTACCGCTGTTGATCGGCACAAACAAGGACGAGGCATCCCTCTTCCGGATGATGAAGTCACCGCTCATGCCCATCCGCGAGGAGCAGATCGAGCAGATGCTCGCCGAACTCGGCACCGAACGCCCCGGTATCGACCTGCCGTCGATGGCGCAGGTGCTCTCAGCGTACGAGGGCGTTCGTCACCACGCGGTCGGGCTGGGAATCGCCCGTGACATCGGATTCCGGATGCCGACGCTCTGGGCCGTCGAGGGCCATTCCCGCGTCGCGCCGGTCTGGCTCTACCGCTTTGACCACGCGACGCCGATGCTGCACCTGCTGCGCATCGGCGCAACGCACGCGACCGAGCTCCCCTACGTATGGGGCACGTTCGGCCGCCGCGCGCACGACATCAGCTTCCGACTCGGCGGCCGCCATGAGGCCGAACGGATCTCGGCGAGAATGCAGCAACGATGGACGGCGTTCGCCACGGGGGAGGCCCCGAACGCCGACGGCGCCGTGGAGTGGCCGGCATTCGATGTCGATACCCGCGCAACGCTCGTGATCGAGGCCGCGGACCGTGTGGTCCCCGACCTCGATCACGAGTTGCGCACCGGCTGGGGAGACGAGGTTCTCGCCTTCCCCTGAGCCGTGGCGCCCTTATGGGCGGGACGGTGCCAGACGTCGCGCCCTCACGGGCGGGACGGTGCCAGACGTCGCGCCCTTATGGGCGGGACGGTGGCGAGGACTCTTCGGTGAGTGCCGGATCGGTCTCGGCCACCGAGCCGAGAGCGGCGTCGATCGCCGCCATCGTGTCGGCATCCAGCGTCACGCCTGACGCCTTCACGGTGTCATCGAGCTGCTCGGGACGCGAGGCGCCGACGAGAGCCGCCGACACGTTGGGGTTCTGAAGCACCCACGCGATCGCGAGCTGCGGCAGGGTCAGACCCGCCTGCTCGGCTACCGGATGCAGCTTCTGCACTGCGCTGAGCACGTCATCCGTCATGAACCGCTTGATGAACCCGGCACCGCTCTTCTCGTCGGTGGCCCGCGAACCGGCGGGAGCCGGCTGACCGGGCAGGTACTTGCCGCTGAGCACGCCCTGCGCCATCGGCGACCAGACGATCTGCGAGATTCCGAGCTCCTCGGAGGTCGGAACGACCTTCCCCTCGATGACGCGCCACAGCGCCGAGTACTGGGGCTGGTTCGAAACGAGCTGGATGCCGAGATCCTTGGCCAGCGCGTGCCCGGCGCGCAGCTGCTCGGCCGTCCACTCGCTCACGCCGATGTAGAGCGCCTTGCCCTGCCGGACGATGTCGGCGAAGGCCTGCATCGTCTCTTCCAGCGGGGTTTCGTAGTCGTACCGGTGCGCCTGGTAGAGGTCGACGTAGTCGGTTCCGAGTCGCTGCAGCGAGCCGTTGATGCCGTCCATGATGTGCTTGCGGGAAAGGCCCACATCGTTGGCGCCGTGCGGGCCGACGGGCCAGTAGACCTTGGTGAAGATCTCCAGCGACTCGCGGCGCTGACCCTTCAGCGCCTCGCCGAGAACCTGCTCGGCGACAGTGTTCGCGTACACGTCGGCGGTGTCGAAGCTCGTGATGCCGAGGTCCAGTGCTCGGTGAACTGTCGCGATGGCTGCGTCGTTCTCGACCTGCGAGCCGTGGGTGATCCAGTTGCCGTAGGTGATCTCTGTGACTTTGAAGCCGCTGTTGCCGAGATAGCGATAGTTGACCATTGCTCCACGCTATCGCCGCGCCGCGACAGCGGGGCCGGCCCGTGATGAGACGGCCTACCCTGAGGGCGTGGGCACCGAAGCAATCGAAACGACCATCAGCACCGGAACACTCCGCGGGAGCGTGACGGACGGCATCCGTCGCTTCCTCGGCATCCCGTACGCCGACCCTCCCTTCGGTCCGCGGCGGTTCCGGCTGCCCGCAGCGCCGGACGCCTGGACCGGGGTGCGCGATGCGACGCAGTTCGGTCCCTCGGCACCGCAAACGCCCTACCGCGGCAGGATCGGAGAACTCCTGCCGAGCCTGACAAGCGACGGCACCAACGAAGACATCCTGACCGTCAACGTCTGGGCCCCGGCGAGCGCGACGGAGCCCGCATCCGGGTTACTGCCTGTCGTGCTCTGGATCCACGGCGGCGCGTTCGAACGCGGCGGGAGTTCGATCGCCGGCTACAACGGAACGAGTTTTGCCCGGGGCGGCGTCGTGTTCGTCTCGGCGAACTACCGCCTCGGGTCCGAGGGTTTCTCGGTGCTCGAGGATGCCCCGCGCAATCTCGGCCTCGAAGACGTCGCTGCGGCCCTTCGCTGGACACACGCTGAGATCGCGGCGTTCGGTGGAGACCCCTCGCGCATCACGGTCATGGGAGAGTCTGCCGGCGGGGCGCTGGTTGCCGCCCTCCTCTCCCGACCCGACACCGCGCCCCTCATCGCCGGCGCAATCATCGAGTCAGGGCCCCTGGATGCCGTCGACCCGAAGCGGGCGGGCCGGGTCACCCGCGCGCTCGCCAAACGGCTCGGCGTGCCGGCGACGCGCGAGGCGTTTGCCGCGCTGTCGCCGGCCGAGCTGCTGGAGGCACGAACGGCCCAGGCTGCCGGCAGCTCGCCGCTGCGGGGCGCACCCGGGTTCCTGCTGGCCCGCGACCCCGAGAGCCTCCCCGAATCCCCTCGCCAGGCACTCCCCACGGCCTCAGCCCCTATCCTCATCGGCACCAACACCGACGAGTACCGGCTCTGGTTCACGCCTGACGCGCTCGCGAAGATCTCGCCGTGGCAGGCCAGCCTCGGCCATCTTGCCCTGAGAATCCCGCGTGCCGCGGTGCGCGCCTACCGGGCCGCGTTCCCGGATGCCGGCACCGGGGAGCGGCTCGGGCAGGCGCTCACTGACTCGATGCTGCGAGCGCCGATGACGCAGGTGGCGGATCGACGGACGGCGCCGACCTTCGTCTACGAGTTCGCCTGGCGGAGCCCGGTGGACGGCCTCGGGGCCGGGCACGCCCTCGAACTCGGTTTCGTCTTCGATGGGCTCGAGAACCCCGACAGCGTCCGGATGGCCGGGGATGCGCCGCCGCAGCGCCTCGCGGATGAAATGCACGGCGCGTGGGTGCGGATGATCCGCGACGGCGACCCGGGATGGGAGCCGTTTGCCCCCGGCCGCCGCGTGCGCGTCTTCGATGTCGACTCGCGGACGCTGCCGCTCCCGCGCGCTGCGGCCGTGGACGCCTTCAGACCGGCATCCTGACGGGACTTACGAGACGGTCACGAGGCTGACGCCGCGGCCTCGTCGTCCTCGGTAGCGACCAGTTGCCCGCACGCGCCGTCGATCTCTTTGCCGCGCGTGTCCCGCAGTGTCGTCGGGATGCCCGCGGCGTTCAGGCGCCGCACGAACTCGTTCTGCACGTGCGGTTCGGATGCCGTCCAGATGGAACCTGGCGTCGGATTGAGCGGAATCGGGTTGACGTGCACCCAACCGCGCCCGCGCGCGTTGAGCTTCTGCGCCAGCAGGTCGGCCCGCCACGGGTGGTCGTTCATGTCTTTGATGAGGGCGTACTCGATCGAGACGCGACGGCCCGTCCGCTCGAAGTAGCCGCGGGCGGCATCCAGCGCCTCATCGACCTTCCAGCGCGAGTTCACGGGGATGAGTTCGTCGCGCAGTTCGTCGTCGGGAGCGTGCAGAGACAGGGCGAAGGTGACCGGGATGTCTTCGGCGGCAAGTTTGGTGATCGCGGGCACAAGTCCCACTGTCGACACCGTGATGCCACGAGCGCTCATGCCCATGCCGTGCTTCTTGTCGGTCATCACCCGAACCGCCTGCATGACACGGGCGTAGTTGGCAAGCGGCTCCCCCATCCCCATGAAGACGATGTTCGACACCCGCTCCAGGGACTGATCGGTGCTGCGCTTGCCGCCGAGCTCACCTCGGGCGATCGCTTGATTGGCGCGCACCACCTGGTCGACGATTTCGGCAGCCGACATGTTCCGGGTGAGCCCCGCCTGGCCGGTCGCGCAGAACGGGCAGTTCATTCCGCATCCGGCCTGGCTTGATACGCACAGGGTGATCCGACCCGGGTACCGCATGAGAACCGACTCGACGAGCGCGCCGTCGTGCAGCTTCCAGAGGAACTTGATCGTGTCGCCCTTGTCGGTGTCGAGCCGGCGCACCTCGGTCAGCAGCGGCGGCAGCAGCCCCGCGACAAGTTCCTCGCGACCGGATGCCGGCAGGTCGGTCATCTCTGCCGGATCGCTCGTCCAGCGGGTCAGGTAATGGCGCTCAAGCTGACCGGCGCGAAAGCCCGGAAGACCGAGTTCCTTGGCCTTCTCGACGCGCTGTTCGGGAGTCAGATCGGCCAGGTGCACGGGAGGCTTGCCGCGCTTGGGGCTCGCGAACTGCAAGAGTGGCCGGCCCTCGGCATCCTTCTTCTGTTGCCATCCTTCGGTGGCAGGGCGCACCTGAGGCGCGCCGGAGGACGTGGGAGGGAGCGCGCGAGCCATGACTCCAGGGTAAGCGAGCGGATGCCGCGCGACCCTGCTCGACCGGCGAAGCCCTGTCGGCGCTGCGAAGCCTAGTCGGCGCTGTCAAGCCCTGCCCACGCAGGCTACTGCCCAGTACCGTGAGGTCGTGCCCCACGACGATCTCGAGATCCGCCCGATCACTCCCGACGACGCCGGCGAGGTGCTGACGTTGCAGCGCGCCGCCTTCGTGCAGGAGGCGATCATCTACGGCACCCCGCACATGCCCCCGTTGACACAGACACTGGAGGAGATATCCGCCGAACTGGTCGAGAACCTCGGCTGCGTCGCGCTGCGCGGACCCCGGATCGTCGGAGCCGTCCGCGCACAGCAGGACGGCGAGCTGCTGCTCATCGGGCGGCTCGCGATCGCCCCCGATCAGCAGGGCGGGGGAATCGGCACGGCGCTGCTCGCAGCAGTCGAGCAGCGGGGGAAGGATGCCGGCGCCACGACAGCCGAACTGTTCACCGGGTCGCTGTCCGAGGCGAATCTGCGCCTGTACGAACGCGAAGGCTACGTCGAAAGCGAGCGCGTGCCGGGAGATGCCGGCATCGAGCAGGTGTTCCTGCGCAAGACACTCGACTGATCAGTTGCGGCGAGGCCCCGAACCGCGCGTCAGTCGAGGAAGATGTCGGGGAACAGCTGATCGTCCGGGGTGCCAGGAACGGCCGCGTAGCGTGAGAAGTCAGTGACACCCGCAGCCTCGAGCACGTCTTCGACGATCAGTGTCTGGCCGGTGTAGTCCCGCGAGGGTTTCGTGACCACCTCGTACGCGGCATACGCGTAGATCTCGGGGGTGCGACTGACCTTCATCATCTGGTCGCCGCCGAGCGCGAACTGCACGGCCGCTGTCGCGATCGTGGTCCGGGGCCAGAGCGTGTTGGCCGCGATGCCATCCTTCGCGAACTCGGCGCCGATACCGAGGGTCGCCATCGTCATCCCGTACTTTGCGAGCGTGTAGCCGGTGTGCCCGCCAAGCCACCGCGGCGAGAGGTTCAGGGGCGGCGACAGCGACAGGATGTGCGGGTTCTCTGCCTCGCGCAGGATCGGGACAGCCGCTCGCGAGAGCATGAACGTGCCGCGCACATTCACGCCCTGCATCAGGTCGTACTTCTTGGCGGAAAGATCGAGCGAGCCCGACAGGTCGATCACGCTCGCGTTGTTGATCACGACGTCGATTCCCCCGAACTCGCCCTGGGTCTTCAGCACTGCCGCGGTGACATCGTCATCGTTGCGCACGTCACCCACGATCGGCAGCGCACTCCCGCCCGCCGCCTCGATCGCCTCGGCCGCGGTGTGAACGGTGCCCTCGAGCTTCGGATGCGGCGTGTCGGTCTTCGCCAGGATGGCAATGTTCGCGCCGTCGGCTGCGCACCGCAGTGCGATGGCGAGCCCGATCCCGCGGCTGCCACCGGAGAGCAGAACGGTCTTTCCGGCAAGCTTCTTTTCGGTCACGCGTGGTCCTTTCGGGTGGCGGATGTGGTGGCGGTGTCGTTCTTCGGGGTTCGGGATGCCGCAGCGAACGCGGCGATTCGCGTCCGAGCGTCGTGGGTGCCGAATCGTTCCCCGATCGTCTGCGCCTCGTCTTCGAGGTTCTGGGCGAACGCGCGGCCCGCGCCTGAGCGCACGAGTCGCTTCGCTTCACCGAAGGCCACAACAGCACCCGACTGCCAGAAATCAGCAACCTCCCGTGCGCGCGCAGCAACCTGATCGGCCGGAACAACCTCGTTCACCAGACCCCACTCGAGAGCTTCGGCGGCAGTGAGGCTCCGATCCTGCAGCAGCATCGTCAGTGCACGGCGCTGGCCGATTGCGGCGGGGAGCAGTGTCGAGACACCAAGGTCGGGGGTGAGCCCGATGTTGGCGTACTTGCTCACGAAGCGGGCCGCTTCAGAGGCGACGATGTAGTCGGCGCACAGCATGAGCCCGAGACCGCCGCCGGCGACAGCGCCCTGCACGGACGCCACGATCGGGGTCGATGAGCACACCAGCGTGAGGATCCCCTCGTGGATGACTCTCGCCATCGCCGTGACGGCGTCACCGGCGCTCCCGTCGCCGGGGTCAGCCTCCGACATCGCCACCACGTCGCCGCCGGCGCAGAACGCCGGACCCGCGGCATCCAGCAAAATCGCCGTCACGGTGGGATCGCCGGTGAGTTCGACCGCCACATCTCGCCAGCGGCGACCCATCTCGAAGTCCACGGCGTTCAGGCGCGCGGGACGGTTCAAGGTGACGTGCGCGAGGCCGTCCTCGACCTCGACCAGGATGGAATCGCTCATCTCGGCCTCCTTCAGCAGTGAGGGTGCGGCCAGACGGCGTTCCCCTTCGAAACCTCCCGTCACTCTACTCTGGCCACCATCGCGCGCGAGCCCGCGTTTCACGATCCGTGGCACTGCGTCCCATCGGTGGTCGATGCCGGCGGCAACCACGAGACCCTTCCCGAGCGCACCGGCGGTAGGGTTGCGGCGTGAGCGGAGAACGGCGGCGCAGCTACTCCATTGGGGTAGCGCTCGACTGGTTCTTCTTCGTGTTCGCCGGGGTATCGGCGCTCTGGCTCGCCTACCTGAGCTTGACCGAATCGTTCCGCGTCGGGTGGTGGGGCGTGCTCGTCGCTATCGCGTTCTGGGCCCTGCTTGCGTACCTGGTGCTGCCACGCATCCACCGCATCCTCACGACGATCTACGTGCCGGGCTACTTCATCGGACGCACCCGAACGAGCGACGGCCTGCTCGGCGATCCGGTCAACCTTGCCTTCATGGGTGAAGAGGCTGCGCTGCACGAGGCGATGGAGCGGGCCGGCTGGACCCTCGCCGATCCGGTCACGCTGCGGTCATCCGTCCGGATCGTCACCTCAACGCTCACCCGTCGCAGCTATCACCAAGCCCCCGTCAGTCCGCTGTTCCTCTTCGGCCGGATGCAGGACTTCGCCTACCAGCAGGAGGTCGACGGCAACCCCGCGCAGCGTCACCACGTCAGGTTCTGGCGGTGCCCCGACGACTGGCCACTCCCCGGCGGCCGCCGAGTCGAATGGCTCGCGGCGGGAACCTTCGACAGCTCCGTCGGCTTGTCGCTGTTCACGCTCCAGGTCACACACCGCATCGATGCCGACACGGATGTCGAACGCGAGCACATCGTCAGTTCGCTGCTTGCGGCAGACCCCGGCATCCGTGTCGAGGTGATCGAGGACTTCTCGACGAGCTACCACGCTCGTAACGGCGGCGGTGACTCGATCCGCACCGACGGAGACCTGCCGATCCTGGACCTGCGGCCGGTGGCGGTAGCCGAGGCCGCCACTACCGACGCCGCAACCGATATGACCGATGCCTCCCTCTCGGCCTCTGGCGTCCAGGAGGTCGCGACGGTAGCGGCAGTGACCGCGACGGAGGCTCCACAGAACCTGCCGCGTAAACGCGTGGCTTTCGAACCGCCGACGACGCTGTTCGCCCCGCTCACCCGGGACCCCGGCATGCGCCGCCCTGCGACGATCACGACGGGGACACTCCTTCTGTTGTTGCGGGTGCTCGCCGGCATCCTGTTGATCATTGGCCTGTGGGCGGAGTGGCCCGACGTGATGGACAGCGCCGACCTGGCCGTCGGCGGCGATGTACTCACGGCGGAGGAAGAACAATTCGCGCTCTGGATCGTGATCGCCCTGATGGGCGTGAGCCTCGCGGTTCAGGTGAGCGTGCTGCTCTCGCTGTGGTGGGGACGCAACTGGGCTCGTCTGGTCGTCATGGTCTTCGCGGTCGTCTCGATATCGACGGCGTTCACGACGTGGTTCCTGCGGGAGCAGGAGATCACCCTGCGAACGTCGCTCCTGGCTGTCGGTCTCGATGTCTTGATCCTGCTGGCGCTCTCAAGCCGCAGCGCGGCTGCCTATTCCCGCCGCCGCGAACGACGCGACGCCGGGCGTGCTGACTCGATTAGCGCGGCGCCATCCGGATAGCTCCGTCGAGCCGGATCGTCTCCCCGTTGAGATAACCGTTCTCGACGATGCTCATCGCGAGCGCCGCGTACTCCTGCGGCCGCCCCAGACGCGCCGGGTACGGCACCTGCTGACCGAGCGAATCCTGCGCCGCCTGCGGCAGGGCGGCGAGCATCGGAGTCTCCATGATCCCGGGAGCGATCGTGACGACGCGGATCGCGTGCCGGGCAAGCTCCCGCGCGATCGGCAGCGTCATGGCGTGCACCCCGCCCTTGCTGGCGGCGTACCCCGGCTGGCCGATCTGGCCGTCGAAGGCAGCGACACTGGCGGTGTTGATGATCACGCCCCGGTCGCCGGACTCGGCATCCGGTTCTGTTCGGGCGATCACTGCCGCGGCATGCGCGAGCACCGTGTACGTCCCGACCAGGTTGATGCGGACGATCCGCTCGAACGCGGCGATCGACGAGGGCTCTCCATCCCGATCGAGCACCTTGGCCGGGGGCGCGATGCCTGCACAGTTCACGACGACCCGAAGCGGGCCGGATGCCGCAGCGACCGCGACCGCGTCGCGCACGGCCTCGGAATCCGTGACATCCGCCGGAGCAAAGGTGCCGCCGAGGCGTGCCGCGACGTCTGCGCCGGGCGAGCCGGGCAGGTCGATGATCGTGACCAGCGCCCCGGCAGCGGCGAGCCGCTCCGCCGTCGCCAACCCCAGACCGCTCGCTCCGCCGGTGACGAGAGCTGCAGCACCACTGACCTTCATCCGACTCTCCTTCGTGTCGCGCCCCAGGCTACCCCCGAGGTGACTGCCGGTTCAGGACGGACCGAGGATGAAGTTCCACGAGCCGGTGAGGACGGCGGCGGTGACGGCGACCGCGGCGATTGCCGCACCGAGGAGTACCAGCAACCACTCAGCCAGTCCGAACCGGGACTCGCGCGCCCACGTGCGCGGGCCGGGTGCACCGAAGCCGCGGGCCTCCATCGCGACAGCGAGCTTGGTGCCCCGGCGGATGGAGAGCACGAGCAGCGCGAAAGCCATTCCGAGGAACCGACGGAT
>NZ_DBHD01000192.1:0-16443 GCF_002296025.1 Microbacterium sp. UBA837 | reverse complement strand
ACGGCCTCGGTGCGGGCCTCGGCATCCGTCTACACGACCCCCGATGAGGTCGACCGATTCCTGGACGCAACCCGTGGCGTCCGCGCGTTCTTCGGAGCATCCTGATGAGTCTTGAATCCCTGTACCAGGAGCTGATCCTGGACCACTCCAAGCGTCCGCACGGCTTCGGTCTTGCCGAGGCCGATGACCACACCGGCACGAGCTATCAGCGCAACCCGATCTGCGGCGATGAAGTGACGCTACGGGTGCGCGTCTCGGACGATGGTCAGACGATCCGCGATGTGACGTGGGAAGGCCAAGGCTGCTCGATCTCGCAGGCGTCGGCATCCATGCTCGTCGATCTCATCGACGGCGTCCCGCGCGAGAAGGCAGCTGAACTGATCGACGGTTTCCGCGAGGCGCTGCGCTCGCGCGGCACGATCGAGCTCGACGAGGACGTGTACGAGGATGCCGCAGCCCTCTCGGGCGTCTCGAAGTTCAGCGCCCGCGTCAAGTGCGCGATGCTCGCCTGGGTCGCCCTCGAAGAGAGCCTCGCCCAGACATCCTGAGGATTTCGCATCCGCCCTCAACGCCGAAGGGTCGCAACACGCCGTGCGCTGCACGGTGGCAGCGGCGTGTTGCGACCCCTCGCGTGAGACGGATGCCGCAAGCGGCGACTCAGGCCGGCAGGAGCTCCCGCTCCAGGCGGGCGTAGCTGGTCTCCATACCCTCGGTCATGCCCGTGGCCAGGACCATGTCGCGGGTGTCCTTGTCGGGGTACTCGATGAGGAGCGTGATGAGGGTCGCGCCATCCTCTTCGTAGAGGGACATGTCGTTGGTCGTCGACGGGAAGTCGGTGCCGGTCATGTGCTCGGTGGTCACCGCGCGCCTCGGGGCCTCACTCACGAGCGTCTCGCCATCGAAGCCGAACGCCTCACCCTCCACACCCTCGTCAGGCGTCCACTCGTAGCGGTAACGCCCGCCGACCGCCGGATCGATCTCGCACACCGTCATCCGCCAGCCATCAGGGCCCAGCAACCACTTCTTCATAAGCTCGGGCTCGGTGTGGGCCCGCCACACGAGATCCCGGGGTCCGTCGATCAGCCGCGTGATCCGCACGTGCGTATCGCTGAGGATCTCGGTCTGCGTGCCCTTGCCCTGCGCGTACTCCCGCAGGTCCTGCAGCACCGCGTCGAGTTGGTTGATCGCGAGCGTCGACCCTTCGACGGCACCGAACTCGACGACCTGCTCCAGGGCGTCGAGCGAGTCGAAGTAGGTGATGTTGGTGAGTCGCGAGCCCTCGGGCGTCGCCTCGAAGAGGAACTCGACGCGCATCGTGGGCATGCCTTCGAGCACGTCGCCGTCACCGTTGAGGAACGAGTCGAGCACCTCGAATCGGTGTGGCGCATCGATCGCGGTGAACTCCCAGCCGCCGCGCGACACCTCGCCCTGCGGGCTGGTCATCTGGTACTGCGCGCGGCCCCCGGGGGTGAGGTCGAACGACGTGAAGGTCGCCGGCCACCCCGGAGGGCCCCAGAAGCGGTCGAGCTGGGCAGGCTCGGTGAACGCCTGCCAGAGGCGCTCGACGGGCGCGGCGAAGTCGCCGACGAGTGTCATCGTGAGCGCGTCGGGGTCGGTGGTGACAGTGGTGACGGGCATCGTCAGTTCCCTTTCGTGGTGATGGATGCCGATGGGTCGGATGGCTCGGCGAGCAGGTCGTCGAGTCGGTCGATGCGCGCACGCCACAGGTCCTCATAGCGGGCGAGGAGCGCTTTCGCTCTGGCGATCATGATCGGATCGGCGCGAACGAGGCGCTCGCGTCCCTCCGCTCGCTTGATGATGAGGCCGGCCTCTTCGAGGACGGCGACGTGCTTCTGGACCGCCGCGAAGGACATGTCGTAGTCCTGCGCGAGCGCCGAGACCGAGTGCTCGGACTCGATAGTCCGGCGCAGGATGTCGCGCCGCGTCGCCGCGGCGAGCGCGTGAAACACGCGGTCAATCTCATCATCAGTGAGGTCCTTTTGTGCAACCATTTGGTTGTACGTTAAGGCACGCCAAGGCCGCCGTCAACCCCGAAGAGTTGTTGATTTCGCGCGTTTCCGCGGTGCGACCGTCGGGCGTCGCCGATAGGGTCATCCCGTGCCGACTCCCTGAGAATCGCTCCACTTCGTCCGCGGCGCGGCCGAAGCAGACGAACCAATGGGGTCGAAGGAGAAGTGGTGGGTCGAGCTGCCGATGTTCGGCGACCGACAGTGGTTACTCAAACTCGCGCGACTCGACGAGCTCGATGGGACTGTCAGCGGAGAAGATTGGGCCGAGTGGACTGTCCACCAATTGGCCGAGCAGCTCGGCGTCCCGAGCGCGACTATCCGCCCAGCAATCCTGGAAGGTCGGCGCGCAATCGTGTCCAGGTCAGTGCTTCGGGACAGTCTCGAGTACCTCGATCATGGCAACAGCGTGCTGTCAGCACGGTTCGCCGACTACGACTAGTCAATCCAGGGCGAGAACCAGGGCTACACGGTGGCGGCCGTCCAGCATGCGCTCGAGGAGGTTGGGCCGCCGGCCGACATCGACTGGCCAGGTGACTTCACTGCCTTTGACGTGTGGACCGGCTATCTGCTTATGGATGCTTGGGTCGCCGGACGCGACCGCCATCACGAAAACTGGGCGGTCATCCTCCGTGGGGGTGAGCGCCGTCTGGCACCTCCCTTCGACCATGGAAATGCGCTCGGCTCTCGAGGAAGACAACGAGGTGAACCCGAAGGCGGTTCTCGTCAATACCCTCGACGGCCAGAAGTTTGGCTACGTTCCGGACTGGCTCTGCCCAGATGTCCACGCTCGGATCAAGGACGGCTGGTCGATCACAGCGATCGCAGAGCGGGTCAACCCGGACGCGCCAGCACACGTTCGTGTGCTCTGCCGCCTCGACGCCTTCCGCGGCTAGCGATTGCCCGGAGCGGTTCTCGTGCGTCACAACTCGGTAAGCGTGACGGGACGGTCGACCCAACCGTCTTTGTAGGCTCTCGGGTCGGGAAAGTACCACGACAAACACCCCCCGATCGCACCTCGAAGGCTCGCCTGACGTGACATCCAGTGTCATCCCGCCGCGTTCCCGAAAGGATGTGCCCGCCGTCCACTCCGGGTGTGGCCACTCGGTCGTCGACAGCTCTACCCCGACGACCTAGCCTGACCACGCGGAGCCGCTCAGAGCGTGCGGGACCCTTCCGCGCGATCCCGGATCGGATCGAGAATCGCCTCCGCAGCCCAGGTCGCAGCGTCGGCGATGTCGCGACCACTCATCCCCAGCTGTCGGCGCATTGCCACCCAGGTCGCCGCCGAGTCGAGGTGACACAGTGCTGCGACAATCTGCTGTCGCTCGTTCTCCCCTAAAGAAGGGACCTCGTGCCGCAGGAGCGCACTGAACGCCTCGCGGTACGGGGCGGGCTCGGCACCGTTGACGCCGCGCATCGAGGTTTCGGCGACCACATAGGCCAACTCCGGGCGACGATCGTACGCTTCCATGGCCTCGCGAATCGCGATCGGGACATCGAAGATGGACTCGCACTGCGATCGAGAGAACGTCGTCCTCTCGATCCAAGCGGATGTCGCAAGCAGCAAGTCGACGCGGGTCGGGTAGTGACGGAACACCGTGCGCTCTCCGACTCCCGCCCGCAGCGCGATCACGCGAAAGGACACGTCATCCGTGCCCACTTCCTCGATCAGTTCGGCGTATGCCGCGAGGATCGCCGATTGGGTGGCAGACAGTTCGGCGTCCGCGTCGGTTGCGGCCACTACGCCGCCCTGCTCGCCTTCGTCTCACGTGGGAGCACTTGAGCCATCGCGGACTCGAAAGCCTCGAAGGTCTGGTCTCCGCTCATGTCGAAGCCCGTCCGCATCCGCGCCCAGAACTGCGCAGATGCGAAGTAGCGAGCGTTGGCGGCGATTCGTAGCGCGTCGCGTCGGTTCAGACCGGGCACCGACTCGTGCAACATGACCATGATCGCATCGGTCATCGGCGTAGCCTGCTCGTCGCCCATCGGGGAAAGTGAGGCACCCCGGGCCGCCACGAAAGCAAAGGCCGGCTCCGCGGCATACGCGGCAAAGCGACTCCGCACGGCTTCCCGGAACTGCGCGAACGTGTGGAACTCGGCGATCCGGAAGTGCTCCTCCTCGATCCAGCGACCCAGCGCATCCAGAAGGTTCGACCTCGTCGGGAAGCGGCGGTAGATGGTGCGCTCTGACACGCCGGATGCTTCGGCGAGATCGAGGTACGTGATGTCCTCGAATGTCCGATGTCGCAGCAGGGTCGCCGCGCAGGCGAGGATCGCACCAGAGGTGTCGATCGTCTCGTCAACGACCACTGTCGCGCTCTCCTCTCGTCGGCGGCGGCTCCGGCGGTAGGACGTATCGGTCCGAATCGTCGAGGGTGAGAGCCAGCGACGAGACGTATTGCACCTCGCCCCGAGGCCCCAACTCAGCCGACATCAGCATATCCGGCCGCTCAAAGGTGTACCCCGTGACGTGGCAACGAAGTCGCTCTCCGGAAGGATTCCCGTCCGCATCCAGAATCGGCGTCGGGATGCCGTCTGAGGACCGGCGCAGGTAGTACCGACCCCGCGTCGCGATCGCCATGAGCGGGGTCACGATGAGAGCTACCCCAATAGCAATCAGCACCGAGAATGGCTGCAGATTCGGGCCGAACGCCCCGGCAAAGGTCAGCAGCGACAGCAGGGAGGCGAGGCTCACAGATACGAGGCCGACCGGGTTCCAGTCGTGCAGCATGCCCCGCCGGAACTCGGGGTAACGCGGCGAGATCTTCAGGATCAGCTTGTTGATGACGATGTCGGCCGAGATCGTCACGAGCCAGGCCATCACAACGTTGGCGTACAGGCTCAGGACGAACGAGATGAGGCTGAAGACATCCATGAGCATGAGGGCAAGCGCGATGATGAGGTTGAACAGCACGAACACCGTGCGCCCGGGATATCGCTTGCGCACCCGGGTGTACACGTTCGACCAGGCCAGCGACCCCGAGTACGCGTTGGTGACGTTGATCTTGATCTGGGCGATCACGATCAACAGCAGCACCAGCGCGAGGGCGAGCCAGTCGGGCACGAGCGATTCGTACATCCCCAAGAACTGAGCGACCGGCTCGACTGCTCGGTCGCCGATCATCGGATCGACCTTGGTGACCAGATAGACCGCCAGGAACAGTCCGATGAGCTGCTTGGTCCCGCTGAAGACCACCCACCCCGGCCCGCTGAAGACAAAAGACACCCACCACGAGCGCGAGTTTCGCGCGGTGCGCGGCGGCATGACCCGGATGTAGTCGATCTGCTCGGCAAGCTGCGGGGTCAGCGCGAAGCACACCGCAGCGCTGGCAACGATCGCGCTGAAACTGACCTCGCCGTCCGAGAGTCCCGTGAACTCGACGAACTCGACGACCGACTCCGGTTGGGTACCGACGATCCAGATCAGGGGAAGCAGCGCCAGCGCCAGCCACAGCGGCGTCGTCCAGAATTGCAGTCTCTCCAGCGCCCGCATCCCGTAGATCACGATCGGGATCACGACCACTGTCGAGATGACATACCCCAGCGGCAGCGGAATCCCCACCGCCACAGCGAGTCCCTGCGCCATGATCGCGCCTTCGAGCGCGAAGAAGATGCAGGTGAATCCTGCGAACACGACGGTGGTGATGATCGACCCGTAGTAGCCGAAGCCGGAGCCGCGGGCGACCAGGTCGAGGTCGAGGTTGTACCGCGCCGCGTAATAGGCGACGGGAAATCCCACCGCGAAGATGATCACGGATGCCAGCAGGATGCCGAGCATCGCGTTTGCCGTCCCGTGCTCCAGCCCGATACTGGCGCCGATAGAGAAGTCGGCGAGAAAGGCGATCGACCCTAGCGCCGTACCGCCGACGGACAGGGCGCTCCACCGGCGGAAGGAGCGCGGAACGTAGCGGAAGGCATAGTCCTCAAGACTGTCTTCTGCAGCCGCTCGCGCGTCGCCCGCACGGTTCAGGGTCCGCATGCCCAGCGCACCCACTCTCACCTCCGCGATGTCGTCTGCTTCGGATTGTGCCGAGAGTGTGTTTCACCGGCGTTGCCGCGAGGAATCGATCTGAATCAGATCGCCATCGCGGCGCGTACATCGTCGATCGCCGACGCCCCACCCTCACCGCTCATCGTGATTCGACCCGATTGCAGCACGTAGTACGTGCTTGTCGATCGCAGTGCGAAGCCGACATGCTGCTCGACCAGCAGGACCGAGAGATCGCCGCGACGCGTGAGGTCGATGATGACCCGTTCGATATCAGCGACGATGTTCGGCTGGATACCCTCGGTGGGTTCATCGAGTACCAAGAGTCGCGGCTTGGTCAGCAGGGTACGAGCGATCGCCAGTTGCTGGCGCTGACCGCCCGACAGGAGGCCGGCCCTTCGCCCCAAGAGTTGCTTAAGGACCGGGAAGAGGTCGAACACTTCGTCGATATCGGAGCTGCGCTTTGCCACCAGCTGGAGGTTTTCCAGCGTGTTCATTTGCGGGAAGGACTGCTGCCCTTGCGGCACGTAGCCAAGACCGCGCTGCACCCGCTTCGAGGGCGGCATCTTGGTGACATCCTCACCGTCGATGCGTACCTGTCCACTCATCACCGGAATCAGGCCTGTAGCGACGCGCAGGAGGGTGGTCTTGCCCGCACCGTTATGACCCATCACCGAGACGGCGGAGCCGGTCGGAATCTGGATGGTGACGTCATGGAGCACCTTGGTGCGCCCATAACCTGCTGTGACGCCGGTGATCTCGAGCATCAGTGGCCCCCCTCGCCTTCCACGGCGGCGTCGGCGGCCGTCCCCAGATAGACCTCCTGGACCCGCCGGTCCGCCTGCACCTGTTCAACAGTCCCGGCAGCCAGGAGCTTGCCCGAGTGCATCACGGTGACCCACTCGGCGTAGTTGCGCACGAAGTCCATATCGTGCTCGATGACGATGATCGTGCGCTGATCGCCGATGCGCTGGAGCAGTTGCCCGGTCTCGTCCCGTTCGTCGGCATTCATGCCGGCCACGGGCTCGTCCAGGAACATGACCTTCGCGTCTTGGACGAGGAGCATGCCGATCTCAAGCCACTGCTTCTGCCCGTGCGCGAGGATGCCGGCAGGCTTGTCGCGAAGCCCGGACAGGCCGATCGTCTCTAGCGCGGACTCCACGTACTCGGGCACTCCGCGCCGAGCAAGAGGAAGTCCCCAGGCCCGGCGATGCAGACCGCCCGCGATGTCGAGGTTCTGGAGCACCGAGAGCTCGTCGAACACTGTCGCGGTCTGGAAAGTTCGCCCCACGCCGGCACGCACGATCTTGTTCGCCTTCATCGAGACAAGATCCATCCCGTTGTAGGTGGCAGTCCCGGTCGCGGGAACCAGACCGGTCAAGGCGTCCACGAGGGTCGTCTTGCCTGCTCCGTTCGGTCCGATGAGAAAGTGGACCTGTCCCTTGAGCATGAGCAGATCGACATCGTCGACTGCCTTGAACCCGTCGAAGCTGACCGTGAGGTGGGACACGGTCACGGAGGTTTCGGCATCGGGGACGAGGACTCCCGCGTCGGATGCTGCGGGCGCCGTGCTCGCGTCCTCACTCATGCTTTCGCCTCGCCTTCGATCGGCAACGGCGCGGGTGCGGAGGTGCGGTCACGCGCCAACAGGTCTTTGACCCGCCCCACCAGGGAGGCCAGGCCGTTGGGGAGGAAGAGGGTCACGACGACGAAGAGCAGACCGAGCAGGTATACCCATCCGTCGGGCCAACTCGAGGCGAGGCTGGATTGACCCCATCCGATGGCCATGGCACCCAGCACCGGGCCGAACAGGGAGGCCCGACCGCCGAGGGCAACGCCGGCGATCATGAGGATCGACGCGGAGGCCCCGATCTCTTGCGGCGTGATGATCCCGACCAGGGGAACGAACATGGCGCCGCCGACGCTGGCCATGACCGCGGCGATGACGAAGGCGGCGAGCTTGACGTTGGCCGGGTCATAACCCAGGAACCGAACGCGCTCCTCAGCGTCGCGGGTCGCCAGCAGCAGCTCGCCGAAGCGGCTGCGGTAGAGCTGCCACACCACGACCATACAGACGACGAGAAGACTCGCGGTGATGAGGTAGACCATCACCTGATTGGCGGGATCCTGCAGGTCGTATCCGAAGAACGAGGTGAAGCCGCTGAGGCCTGTGTCACCTCCGGTTTCGCGGATCGTCGAGCTGATCCAGATGGCGAGCGCGACGGCGAGCGCCTGGGTGAGGATGGCGAAGTAGGCACCTTTGACGCGACGCTTGAACAGCGCAAAACCAAGGATGCCGGCCACGATGATCGGCAGCACGAGGATCGCGAGCAGGGTGAACCACGGACTGCGGAAGGGCTCCCAGAAGGCGGGGAGCGGGGCTAGCGGGTCGTAGAGGATCATGAACCCGGGCAGGGCGTCCGGGCCGGCGGTTTCCAATGTCATGTGCATGGCCATGGCGTAGGCACCGAGGCCGAAGAACACGCCTTGCCCCATGACGAGCATCCCGCCGCGTCCCCACGCCAGTCCGATCCCGACGGCGACGATCGCCCAGGCGCAGTACTTGCCGAGGTTGTTGACCCAGTGCATCGTCAGGATCGACGGCGCCACCGCGAGGAGGATGACGGCGAAGATGCCGATGCCGATGAGCGAGTACCAGGGCTTGAGCTTGGTCAGGATGGTCATGCCAACCCCCTCGTGCGGACGGTGAACAGACCCTGCGGGCGGATCTGCAGGAAGACGACGACGAGCACGAAGGCGAGCACCTGAGCAAGGCTCCCGCTGGTCAGGTCGGCGAAGAAGGCCATCGCAATGCCGATCGCGAAGGCGGCGATCACGGTGCCCTTGATCTGCCCGATACCCCCAGCCACGACGACGAGGAAGGCGGGAATGATGTACTGGGTCCCCATCTGGGAGTTGGTTCCCCCGATGAGGGAGGCTGCGACACCCGCGACTCCAGCCAGTCCCGAGCCCACGAAGAACGTGATGCGGTCCACGGTCCGGGTGCGCACCCCGACGGTCTCGGCCAGGTCGCGGTTTTGCACCGTGGCGCGAATCCGGCGCCCGAACGAGGAGTACTTGAGCCAGGCGGCGAGGATCGCCACGCACGCCGCGGCAAGTCCGATGGTGAACACCTGGCGCAGTGGCCAGGCGTAGCCGAAGACGTTGATCTGGCCCTGGAGCCAGCCGGGGTTCTCCACCGGCACTCCCTGGGCGGGGAAGATCTGCAGGGCAGCCTGTTGCAGGATGAGTGCCACACCGACGGTGACCAGCAGTGTGTCAAGCGGGCGACGGTACATCCACTGGAGAATTCCGGCTTCCAGCAGAAGGCCCAAGAGCCCGGCGACGACGAAGGCGACGGGCAACGCGACAGGGATAGAGATGTTGCTGTCGGGGATGACGAGCTGAACGAGGAATGTCGTGAAGGCGCCGACCATGATGAACTCGCCGTGCGCCATGTTGATCACCCCCATCTGGCCGAAGGTCAGGGTGAGGCCGAGTGCTGTCAAGAGCAGCAAGGCGCCCAGCGCGGTGCCGTTGAGCAGCGGCGGAATCAGTGCATCCATTCGAGTTCACTCCCTTCTGTTCTCGCGCGTGTTCATGGAAGAGCCGGTGCTGCGGGGCCCCGGACAGGCCGGGACCCCGCAGTGCCTTGTGTGTGTCAGCCCGCGGCTGCCACGAGGGCGTTGCGCACGTCCTCGGGGAACCAGGAGTACTGCTCGAGGTACGGGTCGGGCTCGATGAACCCGTCCGATGCCCAGACGATGTCGAACTGGTTGTCGGCGTTGATGCGTCCGATGTGGCCCGGCTTGGAGATGTGGTGGTTCTCCCCGTTGAGGGTCACGACACCCTCGGGAGCGTCCACCGTGATCTCGTTGTCCAGGGCAGCCTGGTTGATCGCGTCGACGTCGAAGGAGCCAGCGGCTTCAACGAGGGCCTTGTAGAGGTAGAGCGAGATGTACGCGGCCTCCATGGGGTCCGAGGTCACGCCGCTGCTGCCCGGGTAGGCCTGCCAGGCCTCGATGAACGCCGGGTTGTTCGGGGTGTCGAGGGACTGGAAGTAGTTCCACGAGGCGTAGTTGCCGGTGACCTCGTGACCCATCGCGGGAGCTTCTTCTTCAGCGATCGAGACCGAGATGATCGGTGTCTCTTCGGGAGTGAGGCCCGCGTCGTAGTACGCCTTGATGAACCCGACGTTGGAGGAACCGTTGATCGTGTTGAAGATGTAGTCGGGGTCAGCCTCGACGATCTTGGCAACCTGGGTCGTCCAGTCGTCACGATCCAGCGGCACGTACTCTTCGCCGACGATCTCGATGCCGAGCTCCTCTGCGTAGAGCTTGATGATCGCGTTCGCGGTGCGGGGGAAGACGTAGTCCGATCCCGCCAGGAACAGGGTCTTCACTCCCTGCGATGCCAGGTAGTCCATGGCGGGAATGATCTGCTGGTTGGTCGTGGCACCGGTGTAGTAGATGTTCGGTGAGGACTCGAGGCCTTCGTACTGGACCGGGTAGAAGAAGAGGCCGTTGTACTCCTCGACGACAGGCTTGACAGCCTTACGCGACGAGGAGGTCCAGCCGCCGAAGATCGCGGCGACGCAGTCCTGCGTGAGCAGCTTCTCGGTCTTCTCGGCGAAGGTGGGCCAGTCGGTGGCGCCGTCTTCCTGGATGTATTCGATCTGCTTGCCCAGGATGCCGCCGTCGGCGTTGATCTCATCAGCCGCCATGTGCAGCACGTTCGAGACCGTGGTCTCGGAGATCGCCATGCCTCCGGTCAGCGAGTTGAGGAATCCGAGCTTGACGGTGTCGCCCGAGGTGTCGACGCAGCTCTCCGCGGCCGCAGGGGCTTCGCTCGAGGCTGCGTCGTCGGTGCGGGCGCCGCATCCGGCGAGGACGAGGGCTGCGGCTGAGGCCATGGCGCCTGCCGCAAGCAGCGTCCGTAGACGCCTGCCAGTGGTGATCATGCTGTGCTCCGTTTCAGGTTGCGTGTGCGAGAGCGCAAGCCGCACCGTCCGCACGGATGGCGCGACGAATACCGCTTGCGTGGCGTTCCGCGTCGGATGCGCCGTTCGCCCGGTCAGAGGATCTGTGGTGCGGGGTGGGACCCCTCGCCGAGGTCTGAGCGAAGAGGTCCCGAATCGCCGGTGGCAGAACACCGCCGACTGCTGCAGGTGAGTTCACCATGGACCCGTGGCATTACATTGCCATTACTCGAATGTGTCGACCATGTAAAACTGCCAGAGCCGTGATCCGCCTAGTGCCTTGAAATTACAGGGTTTTTCGCTGGTTCTCACCACGTCATGACGATGACAATGATGAGTGACTGACGCAAAAATGACAGACTTCTGTCACTGCTCGGGACACTGTCCGACAAGCATCCTGACAGTGATCCGACTCGCCGGCTCCTCAGGAGCCACGCCGAAGGGAGCGCCCCGTGCATCTGTCACCTGCGGATACCGAGAAGCTGCTGCTCGCCGTGGCGGGCATGGTGGCCAGAGATCGCCAGGCACGCGGCGTGAAGCTCAACCACCCGGAGGCCGTAGCCCTCCTGTCGACGTGGGTGATCGAGCGCGCCAGAGAAGGTGTCGGGGTAGCGGAACTCATGGCGGCGGGGCGCACCGTGCTCACCCGCGATGACGTCATGGAGGGCGTGGCCGACATGC
Source organism: Microbacterium sp. UBA837 (assembly GCF_002296025.1). Taxonomy (NCBI): domain Bacteria; kingdom Bacillati; phylum Actinomycetota; class Actinomycetes; order Micrococcales; family Microbacteriaceae; genus Microbacterium; species Microbacterium sp. UBA837. The sequence goes on along the minus strand of NZ_DBHD01000192.1, from coordinate 4,766 downwards.
TCGTCGACGTCCAGGTCGAAGCCACCTTCCCCGACGGACGCAAGCTCGTCACCGTTCACCATCCGATCGACTGAGAGGATCACCGTGGCATCGGGAACATCATCAGGACCGGGAGCCATCCGCGTGCGTCCGGGCCAGATCGAGCTCAACGCCGACCGCGACGCCGATGAGCGCCTCGAGTTGATCATTCTCAATACGGGGGATCGTCCCGTGCAGATCGGCTCCCACATCCATCTGCCCGACGTGAATGACGCGCTCGACTTCGACCGCGCGGCAGCTGCGGGATGTCGACTCGACATTCCCTCGGGGACCTCGGAGCGTTTCGAGCCAGGGGTCTCCAAGCGTGTGGCAGCGGTGAGCCTGCGCGGGAATCGGCGTGTGGCAGGCATCCGCATCCGACACGAGGGAGGAGATCTCTGATGGTCAGGATCGACAGGGAAAGATACGCCGCGATCTACGGGCCCACCGCCGGCGATCAGGTGCGCCTGGGCGACACCGACCTCTGGATCGAGATCGAGAGGGACCTCACCGCCGGCGGCGAAGAGGCAGTGTTCGGGGGCGGCAAGTCGATCCGCGAGTCCATGGCGCAGAGCACTGTGTCGCGCGCCGATGGCGCCCTGGACACCGTGATCACGAACGCGATCATCCTCGACTGGTGGGGAATCGTGCGCGCCGATGTCGGCATCCGCGACGGCCGGATCGTCGGGGTCGGGCGCGCGGGGAACCCCGACATCGCCGATGGCGTCGACCCTCGGCTGATCATCGGACCGTCCACCGACGTCATCTCCGGTGAGGGGAAGATCCTCACCGCGGGGGCGATCGACTCGCACGTTCACTTGCTCTCCCCGTCACAGATTCACGAGGCGCTCGCGGCGGGGATCACGACGATCGTCGGAGGAGGAACGGGACCGTCCGAAGGGTCGAAGGCCACCACCGTCACGCCGGGGTCCTGGCACCTCGAACACATGCATCGTGCCCTGGATGCCCTTCCGGTCAACGTCCTGCTGCTGGGCAAGGGGAATACCGTCTCGGCAGCGGCATTCGAAGAGCAGGCGCTCGCAGGTGCGGCGGGCTACAAAGTCCACGAGGACTGGGGCTCGACTCCGGCAGCGATCGACGCGAGCTTGCGCGCCGCCGAGGACTGGGGCCTGCAGGTCGCGCTGCATAGCGACTCGCTCAACGAGGCGGGTTACGTCGATTCGACGATCGCCGCGATAGCGGGGCGCACGATCCACGCGTTCCACGTCGAGGGGGCGGGGGGCGGTCACGCTCCCGACATCCTCTCGATCGCGAGTCTTCCCTACGTCATTCCCGGCTCGACGAACCCGACGCTGCCCCACACGGTCAACACCGTCGCCGAGCACCTCGACATGCTGATGGTCTGTCACCACCTCAACCCGGGAGTACCCGAAGATCTCGCCTTCGCGGAGTCCCGCATCCGGGGCACGACGATCGCCGCCGAAGACATCCTGCATGACATGGGCGCGATCTCGATCACCTCCTCCGACGCTCAGGCGATGGGACGGATCGGCGAAGTCATCACCCGGACCTGGCAGGTGGCGCACGTCATGAAGGCCAGGCGCGGAAGCCTCGGCACCTCCCTCCCCGCCGACAACGAACGAGCCCGTCGGTATGTCGCGAAGTACACGGTCAACCCCGCGATCGCTCACGGCATCGACGCGGAGGTCGGCTCGGTCGAGGTGGGCAAGCTCGCCGACCTCGTGCTGTGGGATCCACGGTTCTTCGGGTTCCGTCCGAGTGTGGTCATGAAAGGTGGTGGGCTGGTGTGGGGAGCCCTCGGCGATCCGAACGCCTCCATTCCCACCCCGCAACCGGTGCTGATGCGTCCCGCCTTCAGCGATGCCATCGGCGGTGCCCTATCGGTGTCGTTCGTCTCTCCCGCCGCGCTGGCGGCGGGGATCGAGGGCCGACTCGGACTGACACGCCGGATGCTGCCGCTGCAGTCCACCCGCGGAATCAGCAAAGCCGACATGCGCAACAACGATGCGCTGCCGCGGATCGACATCCGACCCGACACGTTCGACATCCGCATCGATGGCGAGCTCGTCGAACCAGCCCCCGCCGCCCGCCTGCCGCTGGCCCAGCTCTACCAGCTGTTCTGATGGCCCTGTCCTCGACCTCCGCCGCGATGCTCCTCGCGGATGCCAGGCTGCCCTCCGGCGGTCACGCGCACTCCGCCGGCGTGGAGCCCGCGCTGATGTCGGGCCTGCGGGCAGCGGAGCTTCCCGCTCTGCTGCGCGGTCGGGCAGCCACGGTGACCCTCGTCGAGGCGGGGACTGCTGTCGTCGCGCGGCATGTGAGCCTCATCGACGGTGATCTGGACGCTGTCGAGGCGGCATGGGCGGCCCGCACCCCGAGCGCCGCGCTGCGGGATGCCGCGCGCCACCTCGCCCGCGGATACCTGCGCGTGGGCACCGAACTGCTCCCCGGCGACTCGGCTATCCACACCTGGCGCGCTCGCACGACACCTCCCCCGCGGGCGTGCGTGCTCGGCGTGATCGCGGCGGGCCTAGACATGCCAGCGCTGGATCTGGCGCGGCTTGTCGCCTACGAAGACATGCAGGCAGCTGCAGCCGCGGTCCTGAAGCTCGAGCCTCGCGATCCGCTCGATCTGGTCTCGCTCGTCGTCGAGATCTGCGGCGAGGTCGAGAGCGAGCTACCGCTGATCGCGCAGATCACCAGTCCCACCGACATCCCCGCCCTGTCCGCACCGCAATCCGAACAGTGGGCCCAGGTCCACGCCCAATCGACCAGGAGGCTCTTTCGTGCCTGACCACTCACCCCGCGCCCTGCGGCTTGGCGTTGCCGGCCCCGTCGGCACTGGCAAGTCCTCGCTCATCGCGACGATCTGCCGCATCCTCGCCGAAGAGATCCGCATCGGCGTGATCACGAATGACATCTACACCGACGAGGATGCCAGGTTCCTGCGCTCTGCCGGAGTGCTCGATCCCGAGCGCATCGTCGCCGTAGAGACCGGGGCATGCCCGCATACCGCGATCCGCGACGATGTCACCGCGAACCTGCTCGCCGCCGAAGACCTCGAGCGTGCCTTCGCGCCACTGGACCTCGTCGTCATCGAGTCGGGCGGCGACAACCTCACCGCCACCTTCTCGCCCGCACTCGTGGATGCGCAGATCTTCGTCCTCGATGTGGCTGGCGGTGGCGATGTCGCCCGAAAGGGTGGCCCCGGTATCGCCCGGGCCGACCTGCTGGTCGTGAACAAGACCGACCTCGCACCCTATGTCGGGGTGGATGTCGAGCAGATGGTCGCCGATGCCACCCTCGCCCGTGACGGACGGACAGTGCTCGCTCTTTCGCGCACCGACGCCGTCTCGGTCGCGGCGTTACGCAAATGGGTGCTGTCGATCCTCGCCGCACACCGCGACGGATCGCACGTCCCCCAGGATCCCGGCCCCATGGCCCCGCACTTCCATGCCGACGAGGAAGGTGGCGGGTTCGTGCACTCGCACGCTGAGGGCGACCACTCCCACGCACACGCGGACGGGGCCCTGCACGATCACGTGGACCACGCGCACTCGTGAGACCCACCGTCGTCGAGGTCACCGCGCGGGGCGATGCCGTCACGTGCGTGCTGGACGGCGACGCGGTGATCCCCCGCCTCGTGCATCGCCGCGGGCACTGCGTCGAGATCGCGCTGGTCTCGGGCCGAGCGATGCTGATGCCCGGGGATCACGTCGAGCTCGACGTCCGTGTCGGGGACGGATGCTCCGTGCGTCTGGTCGACATCGGCGGGCTCATCATCTACGGGCGAGAGGAGGTGGGCCAGTCGCAGTGGCACGCGCACCTTGACCTCGGCGCTGATGCTCACCTCGTGTGGGAGGGCCTGCCCACAGTGGTCACCGACGCCGGCTCACTCACGCGGTCGATGACCGTTCGACTGGGCGCTGCAGCATCCGTGGTCGCCCGCGAAACCCTCGTCCTCGGTCGCTCCGGCGAGCGCGGCGGCGCGCTCACAGCCGATGTAGAAGTGACGGATGCCGCAGGCCCGGTGCTGCGCGAGCGCCTGCAGGTTCGCGGCGACCAGCCTTGCCCCGGCATTCTCGGCTCGCAGCGGGTGGTGGATTCAGTCCTCTACCTCGGCGAGGGGATCACAGCGCCGCATGTGCCAGGCGCTGTGCGTCTGGACCTGGAGCGCGGGGGTGCCGTGCTGCGCTACCTCGGTGACCACGCCCACGACAGCCCGCTCGAGAGCCTGCTACCGCTCGGCACGGCGCTCCGGTTCGCTCGGAGCGCCATCGATGATGCGCCTTTCGTGCCTCATACCGATACCGGCCGCGGCGATGCTGGTCGTCCGCGCTTGGGACGGTGAGTGTCAAGTTCAAGCGCCATTGCGTGCGCGGGGTGCGCCGCGAGTTGCGCCTCAACGTGATCGAGCCACCGGAGTTCCGCCTCGACGCCGAAGATCATCGACTCGTTGAGAAGCGACCAGGCGAGCTCTTCCGGGCCTCCGACAATCTCGCCACCGAACGTCGAGCTGCGCAGGGACTCGAGGTGTGTAGCCGACGCCCGCCGCTGTGTGCGGATGACCTCGAAAGCATCGACTCCCGGGAGCGTGGTCGCCAGGGCGAGCTTGATCGCGAGTTCATCCCGGGTGCCGGGGTTGCGTTCGACCGGAGATGCCAGCCAGGCGCGGGCCTCGCCGCGGCCGGCATCCGTGATCTGCCAGTAGACGTGGCCTGCCTCGTCGGCTGCGCCCCGCGAAACGAGGCCGTCGCGCTCGAGCC
>NZ_DBHD01000047.1:0-9806 GCF_002296025.1 Microbacterium sp. UBA837 | reverse complement strand
TCACCGGTGTGCGCATCGGCAAGGGCGCGGCTGCGGGAGGGCTCGCCGGTGCTGCCGGCGCGGCCGCACTCGAGGTCGGTGGCCGCGTCGCGAGCAAGGGCGCCAGCAAGGCGATCCAGGCGGGCGCGTCGGCCGCGACTCCCTCGTCGACGAGCGGGGCATCCCGCCCGGCCCCGGCCGCAGTGAAGGTCGTCCCGATGGTCGTCGACCAGACCCCGGCTCGCACCCCTGACAGCTCGAGGCGCATCGTCGTCGACGGGAACGGGATGGGCCGCATCCAGCGCACCCCCACGGGCGGCGTCGTGGACATCAGCTCGCTGCCGCCGCAGCCCCGCGCGCTCCCGTCGCCGCGGAGCGCCGAGCTGCGCAGCCGGCTGGCGATCGCGCAGGGGTGATCCGGTAGATGTCGCTCTCGTCCACGCTCGAGCGGCCAGACGTCCTCAGTGCGCCCGGCGGCGGTGATGATGACGAGAACGGCTCGCGCAAGAAGATCATCATCTGGGTCGTCGCCCTGATCCTGGTGCCGGTCGTGATCGTCGCCGGCTACACGATGTTCCTGATGATCCTGCTCGGCAGCAGCCTCGGCGGCTCCTCGAGCAGCTGCACCGCAAGCGGCACTCTCAGCTCCACCGAGCTCACCGTCACCACCACAGGCGGCTCCACCCGCACTCTGGGGGCCACGGAGCTCGGCCACGCCACGACGATCCTCGCCGTCGCCCGGAGCCTCGGCGTCTCCGCCCAGGGCCAGCAGATCGCGATCATGACCGCGCTGCAGGAATCCGGGTTGAAGATGTACGCCAACAGCACCGTGCCGGCCTCTCTCGACTACCCCCACGACGCGGTCGGCAGCGATCACGACTCGGTCAACTTCTTCCAGCAGCGGGTCTCCGGGTGGGGGACGGTGAAAGACCTGATGGACCCGACGTACGCGGCGAAGGCGTTCTTCGGTGGCCCCGAGGGGCCCAATCACGGCAGCCCTCGCGGCCTGCTCGACATCCCCGGCTGGGAGAGCATGAGCCTCGGCGAGGCAGCGCAGACGGTCCAGGTGTCCGCCTACCCCGACGCCTACGACAAGTGGGAGACCGCGGCCCAGCAGATCATCTCCTCGGTCGGCGGGTCGATCAGCTGCACCGGCGGAGAGGTCGTGGGGCAGGCAGCCTTCCCCCTCTCGCCCGGCTTCAACATGACCTCTGGGTATGGGCCTCGCGACATCGACGTCGAAGGCGCCTCCACCTGGCATGTCGCGATCGACCTGCAGCACTGGCCCAACAACTGCGGCGACCCGGTCTACGCGGTCCTCCCCGGCACCGTCACCCTCAGCAGCGACCTGTGGCTGTCCATCCGCCACCCGGACGGCTTCATCATCAGCTACCTGCACATGTACAAGAGCCAGCGCCTCGTCAACGTCGGAGACCAGGTCCAGGCCGGCCAGCAGATCGGCGTCACCGGCAACGTCCCGCCCTCCGGCGGCTGCCACCTGGATCTCCGCATCAACAAGAACGACACCACCAACAAAGCGGTCGCGGCCCTGCAGGAGGCAACCGACCTCGGCGCTCCCGCGATGTACGCCGGCTACGTGAACCCAGAAGAGTTCCTCCGCCTCTACGGCATCGAGATCTGCCCACCGGACAGCTGCCGGCGCCCCTGACCCACACACGAAGGAGACACCATGAACGAGAACCGCAACTCGGAACTGTCCGACGACACTCTGACATTGGTCTTGATCGGAACGTTCGCGCTGATGCTGCTCGGGCCTACCCTCGCCGCACGCCTCATCCCACAGGCGGCGTCCTTCCTCGTCGACGTGCACGTCCTCACCACAGAGAACGTCATCCTTCCCCTGTCCGACGCGGCAGGCCTCGACCTCGGCCGTCTGGCGATCGCCGCCGGTGGCGTCCTGCTGCTGCTCGCCCTGATCGTCTTCGCGGTCCGCCGCGCTGCCGTCCGGTCCGCGAAGAGCGCCGCGACACGATGACACGGCGCCGCCGGGCATATCGGCTTCCCACCTCGAAAAACACCGCCCGGTAGACTCGGCGATACCCGACCGAAAAAGACGAAAAGCGCTCCGGGGTCTTGATCGACCAAGACTCCGCGCCCTGGACGACGAGGCGTCCCTCAGTGCCCTCCACTACACCTTCCCCCGCCACTGGCAACAGGCTCCGCGGCTACTTCCTCCCCGTGGGCCTTCACGCGCGCATCAAGGCCGCCTGGTGGGGAACCCGGGATACTGCTGACGCCGCTCCGACCCTCGCCTCGCTCGTGGCGCAGCTGCTCGTCGCCGGCGCCGGCCGTCTCGAAGACCGATACAACGACGGTGAGCCCTTCCCCGCCGCTCCCGAAGGAGCTCGCGGCCGCGCGCTCGGCGACGGCGAGCAGCGCAACCACAGCTACTTCCTCCCCGATGCCGTGCACGCCCGAGCGAAAGCGGCCTGGTGGGCAACGCGCGATCGCGACGCCGGCTATCCGTCGATGTCGTCGATGGTCGCCGCCCTGCTCACCGAGGAGGCAACGCGACTCGAGGAGAAGTACAACGCGGGTGCCCCGTTCCCCGAAGCGCCGATCGGCGCTCGAGGGGTGGACCCGGAGGCCGCCAGGCGGCAGGCGGAGATGATGGCCAGCCTGTGGGCCGAGCGGTCTCACGCGGCCCGGAACGACTAGCTCCAGCTGGTGGCGAATCCGTCAGGTGGGCGGCGCGGTCTGGGTGTGCAGCGGGTGAAGCAGCAACCCTGCATGTGTCGGATCTCACTCGACTTGTCACATCGCGGATGGGCTGACCGGGGGTTCTCTCGCTCGCGGAGCATCCCCGGCAGAGCGGTCTGTCTCGCACGAGTTGTCGCGGATCCGACGCCTGCTGCTCTCCCCCTCGCAGCCCTACGCGATGTCTCCCCTTTCACGTCTGAGTGGCCATCGGTCTGATCGGGCCATGAGCAGGATCAGTTTCGCGCGTCGCCCCCGCCCTCTGGTTCCGCGCTGCGGGCGTCATCGTCGTGGCAGGCTTCTTCGCGTCGTTGGTTACCGGTGTCTGCTGCCCCGGCGCCCCCGCCAGCGGAACATCGACGTGCGGAACGTTCGAGCGCTTGACCGCCGGGATCGACAGATCACGTGGCTCTGGCTCGCACGGACGGTCATCGTAGGCGCCATCGCGGCGCTCGAGGTGGGCGTCTTCGGTCGAGTCACCCTTGGCCGACTTCCTTGCGGGCATGGCACTGTTCGGGAGCTCGAGCGGACGCAGGGAGGTCATGAAATTGCCTTTCGCGGATAGCGGAGGCGATGAACGCTGCGTTCACCTATGGTTGGGGTCGTGGTCGCATTGCGCCCATACGATGTGCGGCGAACCCGAAAGGTGATCACCGGCTACATGAACTCGCCCCTCAACGAGCCGCCGCTCGGCGGAACCATCGACCACATCCTCTCGATCCTGCCGTCGCTCGTACCGAGCGCGCAGCGCGTCGCCCGCATCTGCGCCGAGCGACCCCACGACGTGGTCGACATGTCGGGCGCCGACCTCGCCGAAGCCGCCAACACGTCGCCGGCCACCGTCAGCCGCACCGCCCAGGCGCTGGGGCTGCGCAGCTTTCAGCACCTGCGCATGCTGCTCGTGCGTGACCTCGCCGCCGACGCCACCGCCGCGCCCGACGCACCCGCCGGCACCGAGGGCTTTCTGCGGTGGCTGGCCGAGGGGCGGGTGGGATGCTGCAGACCGCGCTCGCCTCGATCGACCCGGTCGCGTTCGACGCCGCTGCCGACGCCATCGCCCGCGCGCCGCGCCTGCTGATCTCGGGCACCGGCGCCTCGCACGCCGCCGCCCAGGCGTCGGCCGTCGCGTTCGCCGTCAACGGCCGGCCCTGCGAAGCGCCCGCTGACGGCGTGGTCGCCCACCTCACCGCCCGCGTGCTCGCCCCCGGTGATGTGTGCCTCATCGTCAGCTCGAGTGGCGCCAACTCGGTGACCCTCGCGGTTGCGGACGCCGCCGTCGACGCCGGCGCCACCGTGATCGGGGTCACGAGCTTCGCCCGTACCCCGCTCACCACCCGCGCCGACCACCTGCTCGTCGCCGGTGCGCGCTTCCAGGCGTGGGATCAAGGCATTCTCGGCAGCGGGCTCGTACAGCTGCTCGTGCTCAACGCCCTGCAGATCGCCGTCGCCGACCGCATGAGCGACGCCGCCGACCGCGCGCGCCTCGCGGTGCGCGAAGAGGTGCTCGACATCGTCGCCGACGACGGCTCCGACGCCGAGGCATCCGACGTGCCAGACGTTATCGACCACGGCGATGGGCGTTGACACTCCGTTTGCAGGAAATTCACTTTCCTCGATTGCAATAGCTCTGCAAGCGGATTTCGCGGGAAGGCCCCGGTTCGTCAGGTCGCTTGCAGAAGGCGACTCATGGGAACGATCCAGCTCTCTGGTGTCGGTCGCTCCTTCAAGAGCACCGCCGCCGTCAGTGATATCGACCTGATCATCGAAGACGCCGCCGCGCAGATCACCGAGTCCACCGGTGCCCCCTCGATGAGCGCGTCGTGCGTGATCACCGGCGGCAGCTGGTGCATGCAGGGCCTCTTCCTCTCGAACGGCGCCCAGGTGCTGAGCGATGACCGCACGACGATCGAGTTCGGCTCGGACGCCGCGATCGATACGGTCGCGACCTTCACCGAGATGTACGAGGACGGCGTGCTCACCAACGAGGACTTCACCAGCCAGTACGAGGCGTTCGCGCAGGGGAAGACCGCGATCCACGTCAACAGCTCGGCCCTGCAGGGCGCGTTCATGATGGGCGCCGAGGCCGGTGGCTGGACCCTCGACGCTCACACCCTGCCCGCGTTCGGAGACCAGGCGGTCGTGCCCACCAACTCGGGCTCGTTCCTCGCGATGTTCGCCACCGACCCCGCCAAGCAGGCCGCCGCGTGGGAGCTCATGCAGTTCATGACCAGCCCCCGCGCCTACGAGATCATCTCGACCCAGATCGGGTACCTACCGCTGCGCAGCAGCATGGCCGACGAGGGCGGACCGCTCTATGACTGGGTCGAAGCCAACCCGCTCGTGAAGCCCAACCTCGAGCAGCTCGACGCGCTCGAGCCGTGGGTGTCGTACCCCGGCGACAGCTACGCCCAGGTCGACCAGGTGCTCGCCACCGCCATCGAAGACGCGGTCTTCTACGGCGCCGACCCGGCCGCCACTATGACCGAGGCCGCCGAGCGCGCGCAGGGGCTGATCGAATGACCATCGACCTCGACCTGACGCCTTCGGCGACGGATGCCGCGGCCGCTTCGTCGCCGGATGCCGCGACCGCGGCGCCTCGTGAGCGTCGCCACGCCGTGGCCGGCCTCTACAACCTGCGCGACACCGGCGGCTACCGTGCAGCCGGCGGCACCAGCCGGTGGGGCAAGCTGCTGCGGTCAGATGCTCTGCACCGCATCGACGCGACCGGTCGCGACCGGCTGGCCGAGATCGGCGTCGCCCACATCATCGACCTGCGCGGCGGCGACGAGCGCGCCACAGCGCCGAGCGCGGTCGACGGGCTCGAGGTCACCGTGCACCACCTGCCCGTGTTCGACGACGCCGACCCGGCCGCGCAGGCCACCACGCACGTCGGACTCGTGCCCGTCTACGACCACATCGTCGACGAGCGCGGGGCGCAGCTGGTCGACGCGATCCGGGTGATCATCGCGGCTGACGACGACGACGCGGTGCTCGTGCACTGCACCGCCGGCAAAGACCGCACCGGTCTCGTCGTGGCCTTCGCGCTCGCCGCCGCCGGGGTCGACCGCGACGACGTCGTGGCCGACTACGCCGCCACCGCCGAGAACCTGCGCGGCGAGTGGTCAGACGCGATGACCGCCGTCTTCGAACAGCGCGGCATCGAACTGACCGCGGGAATGGTCGAACTCATCACCGAGAGCCCCGCCGAGGTGCTCGAGGCGCTGCTCGAGCGCATCGACCGCGAGCACGGGTCGATCAGCGCCTACCTCCTCGCCCACGGACTCACCCCCACCGAGCTCGAGCGTCTCACCGCCGTGATCATCGACCCCGCCGCCACCGCGGTCTGATCGGAAGGAACACACACCATGTCGCACATCGCGAGCCAGCATCCCGCTCCCGAGCACTTCATCCTGCATGTCTCTGACACCCACTTCGTGGGCGACGGCGACCTGCTGCACGAGCGCATCGACAGTGACAAGAACCTCGCAGAGCTGTTCGACGGCTTCACCAAGGCCAACGCCCGCCCCGAAGCGATCGTGTTCACCGGCGACCTCGCCGACACCGGCCGCCCCGACGCCTACGAGCGCCTGCGGGCCATCGTCGAGCCCGCCGCCGAGAAGCTCGGTGCCCAGGTGATCTGGGTGATGGGCAATCACGACGAGCGCGTCGCGTTCCGCCGCGGCCTGCTCGACGAGGAGGCCGACCAGTCCGAGCCCGTCGACCGCGTCTACGACGTCAACGGTCTGCGCATCATCGCGCTCGACTCGACGGTGCCCGGGCAGCACCACGGCGAGATCAGCGACGAGCAGTTGGCGTGGCTGCGCCGCGAGCTCGAAGTCCCCGCGCCCGACGGCACCCTCATCGCGCTGCACCACCCGCCCGTGCCGAGCCCGATCGGGCTCATCGCCCTGGTCGAGCTGCGCGACCAGGAGCGCCTCGCCGAGGTCATCCGGGGCACCGACGTGCGCGGCATCCTGGGCGGTCACCTGCACTACTCGACCACCAGCACGTTCGCGGGCGTGCCCGTGTCGGTCGCGTCGGCGACCTGCTACACGCAGGACCTCGCCGTCGCCTACCCCGGTGCCCGCGGCCAGGACGGCGGCCAGTCCTACAACCTCGTGCACGTCTACGGCGACCGGGTGCTGCACTCCGTCGTGCCGATCGGGCAGTTCCCGACCGTCTACGAGATGACTCCCGAGATGCTCGAGGCGTTCATGAACATGACCCCCGACGAGCAGCTCGCCGCCGTCAACGCGTCGGCGGGAGAGTAGTCAGCCCGTGAACAATAATGTCTCGTATCTACATCTCCTCGAACGGAGCAGTTCATGACGGATTCCACGCTCGGCGCAGTCTCTGCGACCGCGATCACGAACACCAGGGTCTTCGACGGACACAGTCTGAGCGCCCCCACGACGGTCGTCGTCCAGCCCGACGGGCGCATCGGTGACGTATCAGCGGATGCGGTCGTCGTCGGTGCCGCTGTCGTCAACGCGGAAGGTACGGTGCTCCTTCCTGGCCTGATCGACTGTCACATGCACCTGAAGGGGCGCGAGTCCCTCGAGACGCTCGCCACGTACGGTGTCACCACCGGCCTGGACATGGCGACATGGCCCGCATCACAGTTCCAGTCGTTGCGGGGACTGAGGGGAGTCGCTGACTTCCGCACCGCCGGCATGGCGGCGACATCTCAGGGCAGCACGCACAGCCGCATTCCGACCTATCCGGACGTCGCGCTGGTCGATTCCCCCGACAAGGCGGAGCGGTTCGTCGAGGTGCAGGTGGCAGACGGGGTGGATTACATCAAGATCATCGCCGATCTGCCCGGTCCCACCCAGGACGTGCTCGATGCACTCGTGGCTGCTGCGCACGCGCGGGGGCTCAAGGTCATCGCGCACGCAGCCCTGTACGAAGCTGTGCGTATGAGCCTCGCTGCGGGGGCCGACATGATCACCCATGCTCCACTCGACCGCGCGCTCGACGATGCGACGGCTGAGACGATGCTCGCCCAGGGCACGGTGTTCATCCCGACCTTGACGATGATGAAAGGCGTCGCCGCGAATCTCACCGCAGCGGGCGTTCCCGGTGTGAGCTATGCACACGCCCACGAGAGCACGCGCGCGATGCATGCCGCGGGCGTTCCGGTCCTGGCCGGCACCGACGCCTACATCGGGTCCTTCACACGGGCATCGCCGCCATACGGCGAGAGCATGCACGACGAAGACGCCTACATCGGGCTCCTCGAACGGGCAATGCCGCCATACGGCGAGAGCATGCACGACGAACTCGCTCTGCTCGTGGACGCCGGCCTGTCAACAGCCGAAGCGCTGCGCGCTGCCACCTCGACGGCCGCGCACGCGTTCTCACTCGACGATCGGGGGGCGATCACCCCCGGATTGCGAGCCGACCTCGTGCTGGTGGACGGCGATCCGCTCACCGACATCGCTGCCGCGCGTCGCGTTCTGCGTGTGTGGTGCGGCGGCATCGAGGTGTGAGGGCGTCCTCTCGACCGCGGTGTCACTCCACGGCGGTGTTCGCGCCGTGGTGCCACGCGAGCACCCGGTTCTCGACGACGATGAGCAGCAGGTTGAACACGTACCCGAAGATCCCGATGAGCACGATGCCCGACCACATGTCCGTGATCGCGAACGACCTCTGCGACTGAAGAACGAAGACGCCGATCCCGTTGCCTCCCGCCATCATCTCGCTCACGACGACCATGATGAGCGCGAGCGAAAGACTCGTGCGCATTCCGGCAAAGATCTGCGGAGCTGCCGCGGGAAGTGCGACCTGCAACTCGTAGCGGAACCAGTGGATGCCGTACACCCGGGCGGTCTCGCGCAGTCCGGGGTCCATTCCTCTGATTGCAGCTTCGGTATTGAGGAGCACGGGCCAGAGGCAGATGAAGGTGATCAGAATCACCTTCGCGGTGTCGTCGAGGCCCAGCACGATGATGACGAGGGGAATCAACGCGACCGCAGGGATCGCGCGCAGGAACTCGAGCACGGGTGCGAACATCGCCTGGAGGCGGTGCGCCTGACCGAGAACGAACCCCACGACCACGCCGATGACCACAGCGCCGATGAACCCGATCATCATCCTGGAAAGACTCGGCAAGACGTCGCTCGCCATCCGCGCGAAGAGCCAGTTCTCCTGGAAAGCGACTAGGGCGTGTCTCCCAAAGGTTTGGGCTGGTCGCTGGAACGCTCGGTGTGTGTCTCGAACGGAGTTGCTGACTGATGCGCAGTGGGAGCTGATTGCTCCGTTGATGCCGTCCTCGCAGGGGCGTCGTGGTCGGCCGTTCGCCGATCATCGCACCGTGGTGGAGGGCATCATCTATCGCTACCGGACCGGGATCGCGTGGCGGGACTTACCCGGGTGCTTCGGGCCGTGGCAGACGGTGTGGAAGCGGCACCGCCGCTTCAGCGGTGATGGGACGTGGGACAAGATCCACAGCGTCCTGCTGGCCCATGCCGACGCCGCCGGGCTGATCGACTGGGAAGTCTCGGTGGACTCCACGATCAACCGCGCCCATCAGCACGCCACCAACCTGCCCCGGGACACAGGGGGACCTGACGAATTACACGAATCTGCGCATCGAGCCGCCTGATCACGCCATCGGCCGCTCCCGCGGCGGCCTGTCGACGAAGATCCACCACCTGTGCGACGGGAACATGCGGCCGCTGGTGATGCTGCTCGGGCCCGGGCAGGGCGGGGACTCCCCGATGTTCGAGCACGTGATGAACGCCCTGCGGGTACCGCGCCTGGGTGGGGGCCGGCCACGCACCAGGCCCGACCGGGCGCTGGGTGACAAGGCTTACTCTTCCCGGGCCAACCGCAAGCTGTTGCGCCGGCGCGGCATCCAGGCCGTCATCCCCGAACGCGATGATCAGATCGCCAACCGCAAGCGCCGCGGCGCCAAGGGTGGTCGCCCGGTCACCTACGACACCGAGGCCTACAAGCGCCGCAACGTCGTCGAGCGCGGATTCAACATCTTCAAGCAATGGCGCGCCTTGGCCACCCGCTACGACAAACTCGCCCTGACCTATCGCGGCGGCGTCGTCCTACGCGCCATCACCATCTGGCTCAAGGCTTTAAGAGACACGCCCTAG
>NZ_DBHD01000124.1:2632-15253 GCF_002296025.1 Microbacterium sp. UBA837 | reverse complement strand
CAGCATCGAGTGGCTTCCCCCTCACTGCAATGAGTAAGAACTACTCACAGGCCGGGGCGCGGCGCCGACGCCAGCCGCGTCACAGCAGCAGCACCGCCTGCCGGGACCGGTTCGCCTAGGGCAACAGATTCGGGATCGCGAGCCGGCGCATCCGATCCCACGGCTCGGTCCATCCCAGGCGGTCGAACAAGCCGTCCAGCAGCATGGCGGTGAACCCCCAGACCAGGTGCTCGCCGGTCTCGGTGCGCACCTGAAACGCGGGGGCGCGGTGTCTGCGAGGGCCGCGATCGATGCCTGTGCATCCGCGGTTCGCGGGATCGAGCAGGTCGGCGACCGGCGCACGGAAGACCGCCGCCGACTCGGCCACATCGACAGCGCGCACCGGCGACGGCTCGCGCCACCACCCCAAGACAGGGGTCACGCGATGAGAGGAGTACGGCAAGGGCACCTCGGCGAGGGTGCCCAGAACATCGACTCCGTCCGGGTCCAGTCCCGTTTCTTCCTGGGCTTCGCGTAGCGCAGCAGCGACGGGACCGGAATCATCCGGCTCCAGACGACCCCCGGGAAAGGCGACCTGGCCCGCGTGCGAACGCAGCGTCGTCGCCCGCGCCAACAACAGCACGTCGAGATCCCGCGAGACGGCTGCAGCACTCGCCCGGTGAGCGCTCGGCGCGTCATCCAGAACCCCGAACAGGATGAGGACGGCAGCGGGTCTCGCATCGGGGTCATCGGGAAGCCCGAGCAGCGCAGCCAGGCTGTCGCGGCGCGCGGCCATCGGGTCGGTCGACACGAGCTGAAGAAGCTGCCGGCGTGCGTCCTGATGCCCGGCGGAGGCAGCCGCAGCGAGCCGAGCCCCGGGCGTGGCGCCCACCGGCCCCGCCGCGTCACGGGAGTCGCGTGTCATCCGTCCAGGCTACGACGGGCGACCCTCGACCTGGCTGAGGCTGGTACATTTCCCGCGTCGGGAGCGGATGTCGTCGTCGACGCGCAGGATGAGACAGAGCGACTGCGCGAGTTCGCCACCGGTCACGCGGACTGCCTGCGCGTGAACCCGTGGTCACCGCTCTGCAACAACTGGAGTGCGGAGGCGAACCTCGCTGCTGCCGAAGCGACCCTCGCCGACCTCGAGGCCGACATGGATCTCGCCTTTGCGCGAGCTGCGGTCGTCCGCATCCCCTCTGACGCGGCGCGCGCAGACGCCGACGCAGCCTTCGCGGCGGCAGCCGGCGTCGGGACTGCCGCGATGGCGGCAGCCACTGCCACGCTCGGTCTCTCGATCCTGACCGCGCACCGGGCGCGGCCGGTCGGATCCTGGCGCGGTGGCGAGCGTCAGTGACCGACTCGATCACTGACCGGCGCGGTCAGCGCCCCTCTGTCGAGCTCCATCCCGAGAGCCGGCGCTGCTCGAACGCCTCGAGAAGGATGTCGAGAGCGAAACGGAACTCCGCATCCGCGTCGCAGCCGCCCGCGGCGCCCGGGGCCGTCAGCGCCATCCGCACGATATGGGGAAAGGATGCCGAGAGCGATGCCAGCGCGGCTTCCTCTGATGCAGCGACCGGCCCACCGCCGGACGCGGCCTCTGATGCCGACGGCGTCGGAAGAACATCGTGGGTGAATCCCCACATCCGGGTGCTCAGCGTATGCATCGCATGATCGGCCCGGCAGCCGCCTACACCTTCGCCGGCCTACGCACACTCGAGGCCGCGATCATCGGCGCAGGCCGAGTCGGCGCCGGCCGCGTGATCGCCACGGGTCCGGCAGTAATCCTGCCGGACCTCCGTCAGTCGATCGCGCGCACCGGCTGACGCAGGATCGTCTTCAACTTCTCGGGGGCGACCCGTCGCGGATCGCTGAGATAGACCTCGTGGTGCGGCCCGTTGAATGTGAGGTTCTGCGCCGGCATCAGCTCCGCGTGCAGGCGCCGTAGCGTCAGCGTCTCCGCATCATACGAACCCACGTGCAGGATCTGGAGCGACAGCCCCTCCTCGATCGTGCGCGCAGCGACCCTGTCGATCGGCAGCTCGGGCTTCTTGCGGACTGCGGTGTCGAGTCCGACACGGATGTCGGCATCCGTCACTGCCGGCGGCAACGGGATCAGCATCGTCCAGTCCCACGCATCCTTACGGCGCTCGGCAAAGCTCGACGGGTCGTCGCTGGACCACAACCCCTCGAGCGGACCGACGACGAAGTCGTCACCCGAGCGGGCCCGGAAGGCGAACTTGATGGCATACCCCGACGCATAGAGAGCACTCACGGCATCCGTGTACTCGGCTGCCGTGTTGGGGTCGCCGTGACCGCCGATGGCCAGATAGGTCAGGGGTGGCACCGTCACGCGCACGAAATCGTGGGACCCGGGCGCGTACAGATCCTTCCGGTCCTTCTTGAGGTCGTACTTCATCCTTGCCCTCCCATGCGGGCATCGGATGCCGAGACCGCCGCACCCGTCGACCGTGCCGCAGCACGGCGAACGACGAGAGCACCCACGAATCCGAGCAGCAGGAACACCGTCGCCACGAGAAGTGACCAACGTGTGGCATCCGCGAAGCCGTTCGAAAGCGCCGTCACCGCCGCCGCAGTCTGGTCACCGAGCGGACTGCTCGTCCCCTCGGCACGCAACTGACTGATCGTCGTTCCCGCGGACTGCCGGGTCGTGTCGGCGAGCTGGGTCGCACTCGACCCCGTGATGCCGGCATCAGTCAGCGCGGCCGGCAGCGTGAGCGCGAGGGCGACCGTCAGCGCCGCACCCGCGAAGGCCGTACCGAGGGCCGACCCGACCTGCCGAACCGTGCTCTGGGTTGCCGACCCCTGCCCTGAGACGTCGACGGGCACGTCCTGCAGCACCGTCCCGGTCAACTGGGCGGACGCAAGCCCGAGCCCCAGACCGTAGACGACCAACGGGATCGCGACGATCCACCCCGAGCTGGAGCCGGTGATGAGCAGAGCGAGGACGGCGACCCCGACCACCTCGAGCCCGAGTCCGATCAGCACGGTTCCGGGCGAGCCGAAGCGCGCCGCCAGGTGCCTCGCCGATGCGCCCGAGAAGAACGCGCCGAGCGCCATCGCGGCCAGGACCAGCCCCGCGCCCATGACATCCAGGCCGAGCGCATTCACGAGATACAGGGGCAGCACGAAGATGATCGCGAACTCCCCCACTGCCACCATGGCTGCCGTGACGTTTCCCCAGGTGAAGGTCGGGAGGCGAAAGAGATTCAGATCGAGGATCGCGGAACGGCGCACCTTCTCGCGGTGACGCTCCCACACCACGAACAGCACGAGCGCCACGACAGCGACCAGGAAGGCGATCGGTACCACCGACACCGGAGCATCCGCCGGCCACTGCCATCCGAAGACCGAGAACTCGCCTGTCGGTGCCCACCAGCCCAACTGCGGCCCCTCGATGACAGCGAACACGAGTGCGCCGAAGCCGATCGCGCTCAGCAGCGCGCCGTCGACATCCGCTCCGGGCCGCCCCTTCGCGCCCTTCGTCTCGGGCACCGTGAGCAGGCCCGCGATGAAGACCGCAGCTCCGAGCGGAATGTTCACCAGGAAGATCCAGTGCCACGAGGCCCACTGGGTGAGGGCGCCACCGGCCAACGGACCGATGGCAGCGGCTCCCGAGATCACCGCACCCCACACCCCGAACGCCGCGCCCCGGTACTTGCCGCGGAACACCGCATTCACGGTCGAGAGCGTCGAAGGCATGATCAGAGCGGCACCGATCGCCTGCACGGCGCGCGCCGCGATGAGCGGCCCCGCGGCATCCGCCATCGCCGCCAGGATGCTGCCGCCGACGAAGACGACAAGCCCCACCTGGAACAGGAGCTTGCGCCCCCACCGGTCGGCAAGCTTGCCCGTCGACAGCAAGAGCGCGGCCAGAAGAACGGCGTAGAGGCTGTTGACCCACTGCGCGTCGGTGAGGTCGAGCCCGATGTCGGCGATGATCACCGGGAGGGCGACGCCAACGATCGTGCCGTCGAGGACGATCATCCCGAGCCCCGTCGACAGTACCGCGAGGGCGAGCCACTCGCGACGTGTCGGTGGTGTCACGCGAAGGTCCGTGCTGGTGCTCACGATCCGAGCCTGGCACAGACCCCCTCGACGAACCCACACCTTCTTGGGCCCGATCGCGCGAGCCCATCCTGCCGAACCCACACCTTCCCGCGCGAACCCACACGTTTCGGTGGTCAGAACGTGTGGGTTCGGCACGGATGCTGTGGGCTCGCGCCCAAGGGTGGGCTCGCGCGTCAGAGGGGGCTGCGGGGGCGGGCAGGGCAACGACCCCCGACCTACCGAGATACAGCGGTTTCGGGGGCGTGCCGTCGGGGTGAGTCTCTTAGCGTGGTGTCACTTCCCGCGGGGTTTTCGCCGTCGTTGACGTAGAGAGGCCATCGTGGGAACCCCAGTTGTTTCCAGCAAGAAGCAAAGAAGTGATCCCACGATGACCCATACCCAGTCTGCCTTGACGACCCTGATCAGCGAAGTCCTCGCCGATCCCGACCTCGCCCACTCGGATGTGTTCCGGCGGATGTTGCAGGCCGGGTTGCAGGACCTGATCAACGCGGAGGCCACTGCGAAGATCGGCGCCGCCCCGCATGAGCGCACCCCGGAGCGCGTCACGCGCCGTAACGGCACCCGTCCGAAGACCCTCGCCACTCCGGCCGGGGAGGTGGACCTGGCGATCCCGAAGCTGCGGGAAGGGTCGTTCTTCCCGTCGTTGCTGTCCCCGCGGCGCCGCGTCGACAAGGCCCTTTACGCGGTGATCTGCCAAGCCTGGATCGACGGGGTCAGCACTCGCAAGGTCGACCAGCTGATGCGCGCTTTGGGTAACGACACCGGCATCTCCCGCTCGACCGTCTCGCGAATCTGCACGGAGATCGACGAAGCCGTCGCGGAGTTCCTGCATCGCCGCATCGACCACACCTGGTTCCCCTACCTGTTCCTGGACGCCACCTACCTCGACGTCCGCCTGCGCGGCCGCGTCGTCTCCCAGGCGCTCGTGGTCGCCACCGGCGTCTCCGGCGACGGCCGTCGCGAGATCCTCGGCATGGCGCTGGGAGATGCGGAGACGACGGACTTCTGGACCGAGTTCCTGCGCTCCCTGCGCGAGCGGGGACTGAAGGTCGCCACCGACGCCGACCCGCTGGGCGTCGCCCTTGTCACCTCCGACGCGCACGCCGGCCTCAAAGCCGCTGTCAAGGCGATCCTGCCGGGAGCTGCCTGGCAGCGCTGCCGCGTCCACTTCGCCCGCAACGTCACCCAGAAGCTCGGCTCGGCCCGATCCAAGCCCGTCAACGCGCTGATCACCACGATCTTCGCCCAGACCAGCCCGGAGGCCGTGACCGCGCAATACCGGCAGGTCACCGACAGCCTGCGCGCATCGTTCCCCGAGATCGCGCAAATGCTCGAGGCCGCCGAAGCGGACCTGACCGCCTTCGCCGCCATGCCGCGTGAGCACTGGCAGAAGATCTGGTCCAACAACCCCATCGAGCGCCTCAACCGCGAGATCAAGCGCCGCGCCGACGTCGTCCAGATCTTCCCCGACCGCGACAGCGTCACCCGCCTCATCGGCGCTGTCCTGCAAGAGCAGCACGAGGAATGGCAATACGGCGAACGCCGCTACTTCTCCGAGATCTCCATGCGCAAGCTCATCCACACCCTCCGCGACCACGCAGAACCCGCCCGCCCCGAGCTCTACCTGACCGCCTAACCCCATCCACCACCGGAAACAACCGAAGTGACACCACACCACGGGACTTGACCTGCCGTCGATTCGGGGACCTGACGGTTACCCCTGGGCACGTCGTTGTGGGTCGAGAAACGTAACATCCGCGGGATGCCCCGCGCAAGCATCCGCCTCATCCCTTCATGCCTGCTGGATGCCCCTGGTCGCCCCGGACCACCGCCGAACCCACACCTAACTCGGGAACCCACACGATCCTTCGGCAGAAAGCTGTGGGCTCGGTACGGATGCTGTGGGTTCGTCCCCCATGCACCGCTCAGGGACAACTCGGCTGAAGGAGGGACAACTCGGCTGGAAGAGGGACAACTCAGCTGAAGGAGGGACAACTCGGCTGGAAGAGGGACAACTCAGCCGGAGGAGGGACAACTCAGCCGGAGAAGGGAGGGACCTCGACGGGGGCGGCGAGACCGACGAAGGCGACGATCTGGTGACCGCCGGGGTTCGTCTGCAGCGGAACCTCTTCCCAGTTGTTGGCGATCCACAGGTTGCCCGACGGGTCGACGATCAGTCCCGTGTTGCGGACGAGGCCGTCGAACGCGTACCCGGCATCCGGCGAGATCGGGTCACCCGTCGACAGGCTGCCGGGGCAAGTGTCGGGCGAGGTCCCGCAGAACGCCGACACGCGCTGGTCGGAGAAATTCGCGACCCAGACGTTCCCGTTGCCATCGGTCGTGATGCCCCACGGCCGGGTGATCCCGCCACCGCTGAAGGGGCCCGACACCGTCTGCCCGTCGGCGTCGATGAGCGCGATCGAACCGGTCGGCCCCGACGAGATCGGCCGCGTCGGGCACGGGAGGGTCGTGGAGCCGGAGTTGGCGACCCATACGTTGCCCTCCGGGTCGGAGGCAACACCCATCGGCAACACGAACTCATCCCCTGCAAGCGGCGCGTCACCCACGAGCGTGCCGTCGTAGTTGAAGACCGCCACCGAGCTGCTCGCGATGCCGCTCACGAAGACGTGCTGCCCGGTGTCGACAACACCGAACGCCTGGTCGAGACCGACATCCAGGGTCATCGCCTGCTCGGGATCGCCCCCGGGATACACGGTGACCGTGCCGGTCTGGCAATTCGCGTTCCACACGTCTCCCGCGGCAGTGACGTCCATGCCTTGCGGCCACGCCAGCTCACCGGCGGTGAACCCGGTCACCGGCGGTGAGAGCGGCTCGCCCTCGATCGAGAAGAGCGACACACTGTTGTGCGGCGGCTGCTCGGTGCATCCTTCGCCGGCGAAACCGAAGTTGCTCACCCACAGCTGACCCGACGGATCGAAGGCGATGCCGAAGCCCGAACCACTCAGCCCGCCTCCCGTGTACTTGCCGACCATCTCGCCGCCGGGCGCGAACTTCAACAGCAGGTCACTGCCACACGTGGGGTCCTGCGGGTCGGCACCGTACTCGTAGTTGTTGTTGACCCAGATGTTTCCGTCGGGGTCGATGGCGAAGTTACCCGGACCGTCGAGGGTCTGCCCGTCGCCGTCGAAGCGAAGCGCGAGGGTCCAGGCGGCAGGGGCCGCCATCAGACCCGGGCGGTCTCCCGCCACAGTCAGCGACAGGTCGTACAGTGCGGATGCGGCAGCGCTGGGGTCGCGCGCGATCTGAGCGAAAGCACGGAACGTATCGACGGACCGCTGATCCGACCGAGCGCTCGCGGCGTCGACAAGGGCGCGGCACGCGTCAGCATCCACGACGCACGCACTGAGGATGTTGGTGAGCGAGGTGAACGTCGGAAGCGCCTCGGTCTGCGTGCCGTTGGGCGCAGAGGTCAGCACCGCCCCGTAATCACCGGTGGACGCGTCCACGAGGTTCGTGTACATCGCGGCGGCATTGGGAAGGCCCGGCGCAGAACCTTCGACGCCGTCCGGACCGGTGAACTGCGCGAGCGCATAGCCGGCTGCAATGGTCGTGCGTTCGTTGAGGACGACAGCTGTGGCATCCGCGGGGATGATGGCGGCGAAGGTCGCGGTCATCGTCGTGTCGTCACCGCCGGGGGCGGTCGCGAGCAGGTAGACCAGATCGTCGCCCCGCGAGACGGAACCGAGATCGACGACGAACTCACCGTCGCGATCGGATGACGTCGACCCGATCTGCGACGCCGGCTCGCCCTCCGCACCAGCCGACCATGCCGAGACCTCCCAGCCGGATACTGCTGCCCCGTCGACGACGGGAACGACGGCACCGCTCACGGCGGATGCCTCACCATCGGGCTCGGCAGGTGCCCAGCAGCCTGCCAGCGCGAGCACGGATGCCGTCACGAGCGCGACGGCGCCGATCATGCGCCGCCCCGGGGATCGGGTGCTCGTTCGGTCGTCGGACTCGATCGGGTGGGGCTGGTCTTGGCGCACAAGGTTCCGCATCGAATTCACTCCGTCAGGTGTCTGGGTCCGGTCGTCGGGTCCGTCCCACGCGGCAGGTTAGCAGCGCCCGGTGGCCGGCGTGGGCGAGGTTCAGGTCGAGATTCGGTCACGAATCCCTCTGTGTTTTCGCTGACCGCTCCCCGCCGCGGCCCTCTCGCTCCGGGCAGCCACGCGGGTCGAGTAGGAATCGAGAAGCGCCCGACCGCAGCAGCCCGTACCTTCGATGTCAGCGGCACCAGAAAGGACCCCACGAATGGCCGACAAGCGTGACACCTCAACGGATGGCTTCAGCGACGCAGAACGCGAGGCGATGAAACAGCGCGCCGCCGAGCTGCGCGAGCAGGCCGCCGGCGGCACAGGCTCGGCGAAGAAGGAGAAGGAAGCGCGGGCCTGCGTGGATGCGATCGCCGCACTGAACGGCACAGACAAGGCGGTCGCGGAGCTGCTTCACCGGATCGTGCGGGAAGAGGCACCGCACCTGGACCCCAAGACCTGGTACGGGTTCCCCTCGTACGCGCGAGACGGCAAGGTCGTCGTGTTCTATCAGCCCGCGTCGAAGTTCGACACCCGCTACGGCAGCGTCGGCTTCAACGAGGACGCCCTGCTCGATGACGGCGCGATGTGGGCCACAGCCTTCGCCGTCGTCGAGGTCACCGACGAGGTCGAGGCGACCCTGCGTGATCTCGTCCACCGCGCCGCCGGCTGACGCAGCGCAAGACCGGTGGCCGTCTCGCCAACGCCGGTGGAACGCACGCGCCGCGACGATGCGTGATTGGCGTGCGCGTTTCGTGACGCTGCCGCGGGAGGAGGGCGCTACGGTCAATCCCATGGCTGCCCCACGCACCCGCCGTGCCCGCGTTGCGCGCCGCCGCGCCCGACGTGTCGCAGCATCGGGAAGCGACCTCACCGACGCCGAATGGATACTCATCCGCGATGCGTGGGGGCGGTGCGCGTACTGCGGACGCGCGGGTCTCGCCCTCCAGAAGGACTGCGTGCTTCCGATCTCGCGCGGCGGCCGCTCGACAACGTGGTTCCGGCCTGCGGCAGCTGCAACGCGAGCAAGTGCAACGCAGAAGTCACGAGCTGGATGCGTCGACGGCGGCTCGACGAGCGGGCGTTCCTCCTCGCCTGGGCTCTTATTCTGCGCGAGCTTCGCGAGCGGCACGAGCCGCGCGGCGCTGACGCCACCACTGCCAGAACCGGTCCAGCATCCGCTTGACCCAGCCCGACAGCCGGCGCGCCCAGTGGAACTCGGTGCCGAGCACCGCGAGCCCGAGGAACACGATCAGCCAGCCCGGTCCCGGCAGGGGAACGAGTACGAGTCCACCGAGGGCCATGATCGTCCCGACCACGGCGACGCCGACACGGTAGGCGATCTCGACCCGCGGATGCCGCGCAACCCACGCGCGCGCTGTGCGCAGCATCCGTCTGATCGGGCGGTCCTCGCGCTCGGCGTCCGCGATCTCGGCACGGATATCCTGCTCCAGCGCCGTGGACCCGTTGCGCCCGGTCGGGGCGTCCAGATCGGGCATGGTGCGTGCCGAACCAGAGATGGGGGGCATGGCGACGACGCTAACAAGCGAAGTCGCGAGGTCCCTGGGTACCGCGTCAACGGGGTCAGCAGCGCGTCAGGGCTGAGCGCGCCGCCTCCCGATCGGGGCCGGTGATCCCGAGGTCGTAGGCATCGACGACGCTCACCCAGGCGATCACATATCCGCACACGGATGCCGCAGCCGGCGGCATCCACTCGGCCGGGCCCGAGTCGCTCTTGGCGGAGTTGATCTCATCCGCCGTCACCACCAGGTTCGCCGGGTCGTTCGCGAAGACGAGGCGCTCGGCATCCGACCACCGATCAGCGCCGTGGCGCCACGCCCACGCCAATGCGACGATGTGGTCGATCTGCACGAGAGGGGACGTCTGCTCCCCGGACGTGAAGCTCTCGGTGTGCCCGTCGTAGGGATCGACGAGCACCCCCTCGAGGACCTTGCACTCGCCACTCCCCTCGCGAAAGACCACCGCCGACAGGTCACGGGCGAGGACATCGTTGCGGGTGTCGCACCCGTTGCCGTCGACGTCGGCCCAGCGCTCTCCGAACAGATCACGCTGGTATGGCGCGTCCACTACCCCCGAGACCGTCGGCAGCCGCGACAGCATCTCCTGCGCCGACGCGGCATCGATCGCCGGCGCAGTCACCGGGTTCCGCCGCGCCTCCCCGCCCGGCCGAGAGGCCGCGCTCCAGCTGATCACCGCGATGACGACGACCCCCGCCAGAGCGGCGAGAATCCCGAGCACCATCACCGCTCGTCTCACAGGGTGTCCGCCGGTTCTTCCACGCCCTCGACTCTAGGTCTGCCGACAGACATCGCCGGCCACGAGCCGGATCGACGGGCCGATACTCTGGGGCAGGTCGGTGTGGAGGAATGCGCCGCCGGAAGGGTCGTCGTGGTCAGGTCGCTCACGCGTTTCCGGCTGGCCATCGCCGTTGCACTCGCGATCCTCGCCGGATACATCGACGGCATCGCCTTCGTCTACCTCGGCGGATACTTCGTCTCGTTCATGAGCGGCAACACCACCCAGTCGGGGGTCGAGCTGGCAGGCGGGGACCTCGCCGCCGCGGGCTTCGGGTTCCTGGTGATCCTGGGCTTCGTGCTCGGGGTGATGGGTGGCACGATCGTCAGCTCCCCCGGTCGCGATCGCGGCGGGATCATCCTCGTCGGCGTCGCCGGCGTCATCGCGATCGGCGCCCTCCTCTCGGGTGCGCCGCCGGTCGACCCGAACGCCCTCACCGGCGCAGCACTCATGGGGGTTGCCCCCACAGCCGTCTGCCTCTCGTTCGCGATGGGGGCCGTCAACACCGTCTTCAGCGGACGCGGTGAACCCTCGTTCGGCATCACCTACATGACCGGAGCCCTGGTGAAGATCGGCGAGGGGATCGTCGGCGCGTTCCGCGGTGGCGATCGCACGAGCTGGCTGCGCTATCTGGCGCTCTGGCTCGGGATCGCCGTCGGCGCCGTCGGCGGCGCCGCCGTCTACGCGACCGTGGGGTCGCCGGCGCTCTGGGTCGGCGTCATCGCGGCGGTCGTCCTGGCCGGCATCCTCGTCGCCGCGCGCCCGCGTCCGGCCTGAGAGGAACGCCGCGGATCAGGGGGCTGCTTCGACGATCTGAACACTCAGGAGGCGATCGTCGTCTCCCGACGGGGAGCCTCGACCGTCGGTGTTGTTCGTGAGCAGCAGCAGCTCGTCTCCGTCGATCACCGCGTCACGGATGCGGCCGAACTCCCCGACCCACAGGGGTTGCGGGTCGCTCAGGGCACCGCTCGCGTCGACGTCGACCTGCCAGACGCGTTCACCCCGCAGCGCGGCGACGAACAGGGTGCTACCGGCGGCGGCCAGTCCGCTGGGGCTTGCCTCGTCCGTCGTCCACGTGACCACCGGATCGATGTACGCCGGGTCTCCGGCCGCGCCCTCGTGCACCGGCCAGCCGTAGTTCCCGCCCGCGACGATGCGGTTGATCTCGTCGGTCGCGTTCTGCCCGAACTCGGTCGCCCACATCGTGCCGTCGGCGGTCCACGCAAGACCCTGCACGTTCCGGTGACCGAGGGAGTACACGGCATTGCCGAACGGATTGGACTGCGCGGGTATCCCGTCCACTCCGACGCGCAGGATCTTCCCCGCCAGCGACGCGGGGTCCTGCGAGGCCCCGGTGTTTCCCGCATCCCCGGTGGCGATGTAGAGGTACCCGTCGGGGCCGAACGCGATGCGTCCGCCGTTGTGGTTCCCCGCCCTCGGGATCCCCTCGAGCACCACCTCTGCCGGGCCGAGGCTGCGTTCTCCCGGCTCACCCACAAGCGGCATCCGGATGACGCGATTGTCGCTCCAGCTCGTCAGGTACGCGTAGAGCCAGGGTTCGGCATCCGTCTCGAGGACGGCGAGACCGAGCAGACCCCCCTCTCCGCCGACGTTCACGTCCGGGACGGTGCCGATCGTGCGGGTCGACCCGCTCGCGTCGACCTCGAGCACCGCGCCGCCCCGCAGACTCACGATCCGGGTGCCGTCGGCGAACGGGACGATCGACCACGGCACCCGCAGCGACCCCGCCAGCGCGGCCGGCGCACCAGCCGTGCGCCACAGGGCGGTCTCGGCCGGCACGGTCGCGGTCGGACTGGATTCAGCGACGAGAGGGCTACGGGCATCGGCGGTGGCGGAGGGAGAGGTAGAGGTAACGGGTCCAGCGCCGCCGACGCACGCGGTCAGGGTGAGCATGGCCGCCATCGCTCCCCCACCGAGGGCAGCGATCCGGAGCCGGCGACGCACGGTCATTCTGAGGACGACGACCTCGCGAACACGGCGCGCAGGACGAAGTAGACGACGACGGCGACGACCGCGACCACGGCGAGCTTGAGGATGAGCATCGCGACGCCCCACAGCAGTTCCACGAGCAGCCAGGCGATCACGATCGCGGCGATGACTCCGAGGACGGTCCAGAGAGTGCCTTTGTTCATGGTCCCAGCCTACGAAGCCCTCACTC
>NZ_DBHD01000124.1:0-2211 GCF_002296025.1 Microbacterium sp. UBA837 | reverse complement strand
AAGGGGAGAGACCGATGTCGAACGACACACCCGCCGGCCTGGAAGAACCGCAGAACCCGGCGCCGGACGCAGCCGAACCACCCGTGGCGCCGGCACCGGAGCCCGCTGCCGCGCCCGAATCGCCCGCTGCCGCGCCCGAACCGCCCGCCGCCGTGCCCGCGGCACCGCCGGCGTACGCGCCACCGGCTGGGTATCCCACGGCCCCAACGACACCGTATGGAGCTCCGCCCGCCGCTCCGGTCTATGGGGCCGCACCCGGGGCGCCCGGCTACGGCGTTGCTCCGGGCGCTCCCGGCTATCCGCCGGCAGGCTACGGCGTCCCGCCGGCACCGCCGAAGGCCCCTGACACCCGGCCCAAGACGCTCGCGATCATCGCCCTGATCCTCGCGATCGTCGGTGTCGTGATGGCATTCATCCCGTTCGTGAACTGGATCGCCGGGCTCGTCCTGCTCGCGGCGTTCATCATCGCTCTCATCGCCCTCATCAGCAAGAAGCAGGGCGGCACCGGCATGAGCATCACCGCCCTCATCCTCTCGGTCGTCGGCGGGATCATCTCGGTTGTCATGATCGCGCTGTCGTTCCTGTGGATCGGCGGCGCCGTCCTGAACGACGCGATACAGGACGAGATCGCGCAGGAGACGATCGCGCCCGAAGACGACGAGCCCGCGGATGACGTCACGACCGCCCAGGACATCGTGATCACCGACGGGTCGTTCGGCCGGTACGAGTTCGATCCCGAGACGTGGTGGTACGTCGTGATGTTCGAGAACCCCAACCAGGACTACATCTTCGACTTCGCGAGCATCGATGTCGAGGCGATCGGCGCGGACGGCACGATCCTCGACACCTCGAACGAGTACCGCGTCATCTTGTCGGGTGAGGCCGCGCTCGTCGGCGACTTCTACGAGGTCGGGGCCGGCGAGATCGTCGACCTCAACGTCATCGGCCCGACCGCTGCCGACGCGATCCTCTCCCCCTTCGCCGAGACCGGTGAGTTCACGCTCGGCGACCTCGCCGCGACATCCGATGACTTCTCGACAACCGTGACCGGCACGGTCAGCGGGGACTTCGAGGAAGACCAGGAACTCGTGCAGATCACCGTGGTCGCCCGGGACACCTCGGGCCAGATCATCGGCGGGGCATGGACCTATGTCGACCGCTTGCCCAGCGACGGCACGAAGGTGCAGTTCGAGGCGACCTTCTGGGATCCCCTCCCCGAGGGCACGGTCTTCGAAGCATTCGCCTCCCTGTAGGTCTGATACCGAGCTCCGAGGGTCAGCTGACTCCGGGCACGGGTCACCCCAGCTCGAACGTCGTGATGCCGAAGACCTCGTCGATCGGGAGGTCGAGGGGCTCGCCACGGTACATGCGGGCCGTCTCGAACACCGGGCGCATCCCGAGGCTCTCCGCCAGCTGCACGGCCTCCGCGTTGACGGTGCGTGGATCGAGGAAGATCGCCGCCCCGGGCGCCACGCCCTGGACGAGGCCCTCGATCAGCTGCGCCGCGGTGGCGGCATCCTTCGCGAACAGCGGCCGACCTTGAATCCATCTCGGCACGGTCGGATGACCCCGTACCCCGCGACGTCGCCGACGGTCCCGTCGCCTGCCGTTCCGTCGTCTGAACCACGGACGGCGACCAAGGCGCGGTGGCTGGAGTCGGTGGTCCAGGCACGGAGGAAATCGCTGCGCTTCGCGCCGAAGTGCGCGGCGTCGTAGCGCTCCAGAGCCGAAGGATCGACATCCGCTGCCGGCACGAGCGTGATGCTCCGCCGCCCGTTCGTCGCGACCACCCGCAGCGGAGCGCCCCCCGCGTACCGGACGTTGCGGTGGGCGAGGACGAACCCCGACCTGCGGTAGTTGTGCTGCTGATCGACCACACCGTCCAGGCCGACGGTACGGACGTCGGCCAGGTGATCGAGCCCGGCATCCCACACGCGTATGCCGTACCCCTGCCCTCGCCAGGGCGGAGCGACGATGTAGAAGCCGACGAATCCGAAGTCCGCCCCGTACCTGATCGCCGAGATCGTCGCGATCAGCTCGCCCTCGAGGAACCCCCCAACGAACCCCTCCGGATCCTGCCGCCAGAACGGCTCGGCATCCGAATGACCCGGATTCCAGCCCTCGCGGGCTGCCCACTCCACGGGCATCGCCATCTCATCGAGACGGAGGGGACGGATCTCGAACGTCACAGTGCTGTCCTCACAATGGCTG
>NZ_DBHD01000170.1:3458-4505 GCF_002296025.1 Microbacterium sp. UBA837 | reverse complement strand
CTAGAGCGAAGCCGAGGATCGCCGCGATCTCGAAGGGAAGAAGCGCGACAGCCACGACGCCGATCACCGAGACGACGATCGCGCCGGTCACCAGGCGGCCCCTGCTCATGATGCCCAGGAGCCGGTCGGTCGCGAGGCGGGTGATCAGGACGCACACCTGGTAGGCGGCGTATCCGAGAGGCGCGAGGGCGGGCAGAGCCCCGAGGTCGTCCTGCAGGTAGACCGTGCTCCAGGTGCTCACGGCGGAGTCGACGACGAACACTGCCAGGATGACGAAACCGAAAGCCCAGATGCCGGCTCGGGGCAGGCGAGCGCGCTCAGTCGCGGGGAGGGCAGTCTCGATCGGCACCTCCCGCGCAAAGAGGCGGATGCCGACCACAGCCACCACGAGGATTGCAACGCCCGCCGTCCCGATGGCCACGCCCGCAGCAAAGGGGGACGCTGCGATCGCCGACACGAGGAGGGCTCCGGCGGTCGCGGCAGCCGTGTAGGCCGAGAAGAAGCCGCCGAGGAGCGGTTTGCCGTGGGCGCGCTGCACGATGACGCCCTGCATCGCGGTTGCGGCATCCACGCAACCGAGGCCGATGCCGTAGACCGCGAAGAGGGAGACGAACAGCGGGAAGGGGGTCGGTAGTGCGATGGCGGGAAGGGCCGCCGCCTGAAGGAGGAGTCCCACAACGAGCGCGGTGCGGCTCCCGAAGCGCACGGCGAGCGCGTTGGCGAGCACGGAACCACCCGCGGCGGCTATAGCAACACCCAGGACGATGAGCGTGACGACAGTGTCATCCACGCCCTGCCGCTGCTTGAGCGCGGGGAGGGAGGTGACCACGACGGCATACCCGAGTCCCTGAGCCGCGTAGGCGGCGAACACTGCGACGCGCGTGGACGTCGATCGCGCAGCGCCGGCGACCATCGACGCGTCTGAGGTACTCATTCGGCCAGAGTAGCGACCAGGGAGCCCCGGCGAAGAAGCGATTCAGATCCTCAACGAGGCATGAAGCCCGACGTGGGGCACGGGGCCGTGCCGCGCCGCAATGCGGCCCGGCT
>NZ_DBHD01000170.1:0-3117 GCF_002296025.1 Microbacterium sp. UBA837 | reverse complement strand
AGGCTTTGCCGCGCCGCAGATGCGGCCCGGCTTAGGCGCGCCCGCGCAGCACCGCCTGCTTGACCTCAGCGATCGCCTTGGTGACCTCGATGCCGCGGGGGCAGGCCTCCGTGCAGTTGAAGGTCGTGCGGCAGCGCCACACGCCTTCCTTGTCGTTGAGGATGTTCAGGCGCACATCGGCGGCGTCGTCGCGCGAATCGAAGATGAAGCGGTGCGCGTTGACGATCGCGGCGGGCCCGAAGTACTGGCCGTCGGTCCAGAAGACGGGGCACGACGAGGTGCAGGCTGCGCACAGGATGCACTTGGTCGTGTCGTCGAAGATCTCGCGGTTGGCGATCGACTGGATGCGCTCCTTGCCGGGCTCCGGCGCAGAGTTCGCGATGAGGAACGGCTGCACCTCACGGTACGACGCGAAGAAGGGCTCCATGTCGACGATGAGGTCCTTTTCCAGCGGCAGACCCTTAATGGCCTCGACGTAGATGGGCTTGGAGATGTCGAGGTCCTTGATGAGGGTCTTGCACGCCAGACGATTACGCCCGTTGATGCGCATCGCATCCGACCCGCAGATACCGTGCGCGCAGGAGCGGCGGAAGCTCAGTGACCCGTCGACCTCCCACTTGATCTTGTGGAGGGCGTCAAGCACGCGGTCAGTCGAGTACAGCTCGACGTCGTAGTCGACCCAGCGCGGCTCGGAATCCACCTCAGGGTCGAAGCGGCGGATGATGAAGGTCACCAGGAACGACTGGATGCCGGTGGGCTCGGGGGACTGCTCGATGTCGCCCTGCTCATCGGTGGCGGCATCCGTGGAGACAAGCGTCGCGCTCATCGTCAGTACTTCCTCTCCATCGGCTGGTAGCGAGTGATGACCACGGGCTTCCAGTCGAGGCGGATGTGGTCATCCGCGACCGAAGAGTGGGGGTCGCCCGTGAGGTAGGCCATCGTGTGCTGCATATAGTTCTCGTCATCGCGCTTGGGGTAGTCGTCGCGCATGTGGCCCCCGCGGCTTTCGAGCCGGTTGCGGGCAGTGACGACAACGACCTCGGCGATGTCGAGCAGGAATCCGAGCTCGACAGCCTCGAGCAGGTCGGTGTTGAACCTCTTGCCCTTGTCGTCGACATGGATGTTGAGGTACCGAGCACGCAGCTCCTCGATGACGCCGAGAACGTGCTTCAGGGACTCCTCGGTGCGGAACACCTGGGCTCCCTTGTCCATCTCGTCCTGCAGCTTCTTGCGGAGGACCGCGATGCGCTCCCCGCCGGGGTTGTTGCGCAGGCCCTCGATCATCTCGCGGACGCCTGCCGCGGGGTCTTCGGGGAGGTCGACGAACTCGGCGGTCTTCACGTACTCGACCGCGTACCGGCCGGCGCGCTTGCCGAAGACGTTGATGTCCAGGAGGGAGTTCGTTCCGAGGCGGTTCGAGCCGTGCACGGAGACGCAGGCGCACTCACCGGCCGCGTACAGACCCGGCACGACTGTCTCGTTGTCTGCGAGCACCTCGGCCTTGATGTTGGTGGGGATGCCGCCCATCGCGTAGTGCGCGGTCGGCATCACCGGCACCGGTTCGACGACGGGGTCGACTCCCAGGTAGGTACGAGCAAACTCGGTGATGTCGGGGAGCTTGGTCTCGAGCACCTCGGCACCGAGGTGCGTGCAGTCCAGGAGCACGTAGTCACGGTGGGGGCCGGCGCCGCGACCTTCGGCGACCTCCTGCTGCATGCAGCGGCTGACGATGTCGCGAGGAGCGAGGTCCTTGATCGTGGGGGCGTAGCGCTCCATGAAGCGTTCACCGCTCGCGTTACGCAGGATGGCTCCTTCGCCGCGAGCGCCCTCGGTGAGCAGGATGCCGAGTCCGGCCAGGCCCGTCGGGTGGAACTGGAAGAACTCCATGTCCTCCAGCGGCAGTCCCTTGCGCCAGACGATTCCGACGCCGTCACCGGTAAGGGTGTGGGCGTTGGAGGTCGTCTTGTAGATCTTGCCGAAGCCGCCGGTCGCGAAGATCACTGCCTTGGACTGGAAGACGTGCAGGTCGCCCGTGGCCAGTTCGTAGGCCACGACGCCCGCGACCTGGGTCTTGCCCTCGGCATC
Organism: Microbacterium sp. UBA837; assembly: GCF_002296025.1. NCBI lineage: Bacteria > Bacillati > Actinomycetota > Actinomycetes > Micrococcales > Microbacteriaceae > Microbacterium > Microbacterium sp. UBA837. The sequence goes on along the minus strand of NZ_DBHD01000170.1, from coordinate 1,032 downwards.
CTTCACCGTGATGAGGTCGAGCACGTAGAACTCGTTGAAGAAGTTGATGCCGAGCTTGACGCAGTTCTGGAACAGCGTCTGCAGGATCATGTGCCCGGTGCGGTCGGCGGCGTAGCAGGCGCGACGGACAGGGCTCTTGCCGTGGTCGGCGGTGTGACCGCCGAAGCGACGCTGGTCGATCTTTCCGTCCGGGGTGCGGTTGAAGGGCAGACCCATGTTCTCGAGGTCGATGACCGCGTCGATGGCTTCTTTCGCCAAGATCTCGGCAGCGTCCTGGTCGACGAGGTAGTCGCCACCCTTGACGGTGTCGAAGGTGTGCCACTCCCACGAGTCCTCTTCGACGTTCGCGAGGGCAGCTGCCATGCCGCCCTGGGCCGCGCCGGTGTGGGACCGGGTCGGGTAGAGCTTGGAGATCACCGCGGTCTTCGCGCCGGGGCCTGCCTCGATGGCCGCGCGCATGCCGGCGCCGCCGGCGCCGACGATCACGATGTCGAACTGGTGGTAATGGACGCCGTCCTTGACGACGCTTTCGGCGCTCTGAGTAGTCACGGGTGCTGTGCTTTCGGTGTCAGGTGAGCGGCAGGATTACGAGGCACACAGGCCGATGATCGTGTCGGACGCGGTAGCGGGGTCGAACCCGAGGCAGGGGTCGAAGGTGAAGACCACCAGGGTGCCGAGCAGGATCAGAAGCGCCGCGGTGACCCAGATCGCCGTGACGAGCACGGTGCGGGTCTTGGCGTGAGTCACGTAGTCGTTGGTGATGGTGCGCATACCGTTGGCGCCGTGGATCAGCGCGAGCCACAGCATCAGGACGTCCCACCACTGCCAGAACGGGTTGGTGAGCTTTCCGGCAACGAAGGCGAAGTCGATCGCCTGGATGCCGTCGCCCACCATGAGGTTGACGAAGAGGTGCCCGAAGATCAGGACCACGAGCACCATGCCGGATGCTCGCATGTAGACCCAGCCCCACTTCTCGAGGTTGACGCCGCGGCGGCGCGGGGTGCTGTGGGAGGCGCGGGGTTCGGCGATCGC
>NZ_DBHD01000155.1:0-22585 GCF_002296025.1 Microbacterium sp. UBA837 | reverse complement strand
CATCTTGACGTGAGGCAAGGCGCCGTTGCGCATGCTCAACGTGCGGTGTTAGAACGGAATCTCGGGAGATTTGAGCGTGCTCAACGCGGAGCGGGAGGAGACGATTCCATGAGCACAGCGCGACCCCGCAGCCTGACAGCGTTGCCCGTCGGACGGCGACCGTCTCTTGGGAACCCCGGCGCACCTGATCGACAAGAGCCCCACGGCTCACGACCAGGCCAGAGGAGGTGCCGAGATGACGATGCCGGAAGCCTCGCGCGGAGAGCGCCAGCCGATGAATGCCGCCGCCCTGCTCGCCTCGCTCACCGGGCTGTCGCCGAGCGCCGCAGCGTGTCGCTACGCCGAGGCAGGCATCCCGGTCTTTCCTTGCGTCGCAGGAGGCAAGCGCCCGCTGACCAAGCGGGGATTCCACGAGGCGAGCACCGAGCCGCGCCAGGTCGCTCGCTGGTGGGCGCGGTGGCCGCGCGCCAACATCGGGATGCCGACGGGCCAGATCTCCGGGCTGGAGGTCGTGGATGTCGACGTGCACGGGGTGATCCGCGGCTTCGCAGCGTTCGAGCTGGCCCGGCGCGAGGGGCTGACGGATCGCTGGGCCGCGTTCATCCGCACGCCCTCGGGCGGAGTCCATGCCTACTACCCGGCCGACCCCGAGCTGGTGCAGCCGTCCTGGCAGGTGGCGCGTGCTGGCATCGACTTTCGGGGATCGGGCGGCTACGTCATCGTGCCGCCCTCGATCATCGCCACCGATGCGGGCCCGAGTGCGTATGCCCTCATCGGCTCCGGGCGAGGCGACGCGGTTCCCGTCGATGCCCGCGCGCTGCGGCAGTTCCTCGATCCGCGACCTGCGCGCCCGATGCCCGTCATGCCTGTCGAGCGAACGGACGGCGTTGACGTGGAGCGGATCGCCCGCTGGGTCGAGATGCGCGGCGAGGGCGAGCGCAACCGCGGCCTGTTCTGGGCCTCGTGTCGACTCATCGAGGCGGGCATCCCGCCCGACCGCGTGCGTGCCGCGCTGGGGCCGGCTGCCGAGCGCGCAGGCTTGCCCGCGCCGGAGATCGAGACGACGATCCGCTCGGCGCACCGCGTAGCGAGGGGCGCACCGTCCGCGCCCGCCGCCAGTTCCGTGCCCAGCCATGCAGCTCAGCCTTCATCGGGTCAGGTGCTCTCGTGATCCCCGGCAGCACGCAACAGCCGCGCGGGCGGATCGCCGTGTGGACGGCGGTAGCTGGGACCGTATTCATCGCCGCGGCCGCCTTCTGGCTGTCGTTCACGGCGCTCGCCGACCTCGCGCGACGCTCCGGCGTCGATGAGAGCCAGGCGTGGGCGTGGCCGCTCATCGTGGACGGCATCATCGTCGTCGCCACGGTATCCGTCGTCGCGCTCGCGGGGCAGCGTGCCGCCTGGTATCCGTGGCTGCTGCTCATGGCCGGTGCCGCGGTCTCGGTCGCAGCCAACGCGATCCACGCGGTCGTCACCGCTGACGCCGACGTTCCTTCTGCGCTCGCGGGATCGGTCGCCGCAGTTCCGCCGCTCGTGCTACTGGCGATCACGCACCTGACGGTGGTGCTCACTCGACGGTTCCGTGGAGAGCCGCCGACGCAGACGGCCGAGTTGGTGTCGAGCGCGGTCGAGTACCTGTCGCCGGAAGCGCCTGCGCACCTTGCTCCTAGAGAACTCGCTCTGCGGATGAAGGAGGACGGCATGACGAACACCGCCATCGCTCGTGCGACCGGGGTGCATCCGTCCACGGTCGGCCGTTGGCTGGCGACGCCCGCGCTCGCCTCTGCATCGGAAGGAGGGGCGCTGTGAACGATGAGCTGCCGGAAGACGAGCACGCCCGTCGGCTTGCCGATGTCCTCCACACGCTGAAGCCGACTCCGAGCGAGGCTGCTGAGATCTCGGAGCTGGCGCGCCACACCGACCCGTGGCTCGCCGCACAGACGTGGCGCGGCGGCCACCCACTCCTGAAGCGCCTGAGCGCAGAGCACGACCGCAGCCAGGTGGTGTGGGTGCGCCCGACCGAGTTGCTCCCGTCCGCCTCGGCCCGCATGATCGGACGCGGCATCGACCTGCGCACCGAGCTGGCACGCCGCGTCGAGGAGCGTCGGCAGACCTCGCCGCAGGTAACTCCGGTGACCCGGCCAGGCATCCGGGCGCGTGCCCAGGGCATCGCGCCGCTCTCCGCGTTCGGGCAGTCGCCCGCGCACCAGTCCTCTGTCAGCCGCGACCCGCTCCGCCGCCTGTGAGCGCGCCATGTCTGCCCAGGCCGCTCCCACGTCGTTCTGCACCCCGGAGGGACTGCGCGCGCTCCTGGAGCGTCTGCACGACGATGGGAAAGGCGCGTGGCGGCGCGACGTGGATGTCGCGGCGCTCATGGAGTACACGGCGGGTCGGTACGCGAGCCTCGCGCGAAAGCACGGCCTCGACCCGTGGGAGGCGGCGAGCGCCGCGTTCGACGCGATGCGCACCCCGGCCGTGCGCAACGCGGAAGATCCGTGGTCAGTCGTCACCCGGGCCGTGCAGGTCACACTGATCGCCGAGGAACGAGGCAACGGACTGCTGTGCTCGCCGCATCAGGCACGCAGGCCGCAATACAGCGGTTTCCACGACCCGGAGCGGTTCAGCGACCGGGAGAACCCGCTCACCGACTACCACGAAGCGTTGCAGGTCGCGCCCGCGGGTGAGGACGAGAACGATTCGGACGACGAGGCATCTGGCGTCGTCCGTGCAGTCGAGGACGCGATCAAGCTACTGACGCTGCTCGACTGGCCGGAGCAGACGGCGCGCGCGGCCATCGAGCACATCTGCACTCGACTCGGCGAAGCGCCGTCGCGGGCGAGCGCAGCGGAGTCGCTTCGGCGAGACCCACACGCTCGGGCCGTGCTCGATCTGTCGTCGACGAGCTGGAACGCGCTGCTCCGTGCGATCCTCGGCAACCCCGATCCCGATCAGGCCCGCACCGCCGTCGGCCGCGGCGTGCTGTACCGCCTTCTTGTCGGCGAACCCCTGCGCGCGCTGCTCACCGATGACGACCTCGTGCTGCTGCTCGGCCTGAACGCGCCCACTCCGGCGGGGGCGAGGTGAGCGCATGGCGGCGAGCACCGGGCACATCGAGCTGGAGCGCACCATCGACTCCATTATCGTCGGCAGCCGTCATCGCGTGGAGCTGGGCGACATCGACGCACTCGCAGCATCCATCGAACGTGACGGACTGCTCCAGCCCCCGACCGTGACGCCGGAGGGGGTGCTCGTGTGCGGCGCTCGCCGCATTGCCGCGCTGCGCAAGCTCGGCTACAAGAAGGTCAACGTGTTCGTGCGCTCCGGGATCAGCGACCGGCTCCAGAGGCTCATGGCTGAGCAGGCCGACAACGTACTGCACAAGCCGTTCACGCAGACCGAGGCCGCGGCGCTGTACCGCGAGCTGAAGACGCTCATGGCCGAGGATGCCGCCCGTCGTCAGTCGGCGACGCAGTTCGGTGCGGGCGGGAAAATCGCCGGAACGAGCGGTGGTGCCGTCACGGCACCACCGCTGATCGGTGCCCCTGGCAAGTCCCGTGCGCAGGCCGCGCTCATGGTCACCGGGCGCAAGTCGTACACGAGCCTGGAGCAGATCAACGATCTCCAGCGGATCGCGAACGACCCCCGCCAGCCGGAGGATGTGCGCAACTTCGCCCGCTCCGAACTCGACGCCATCGACCTGGGCGCGTCGATCACCACGGCGCACGCCCGCACCATCGCCATGCTCGCGATCCCGCAGGATGAGCCCGAGCCGCCCGGCGAGCTGGAGCTGCTCGCTCAAGAGGCGCTGGAGCGCGCGAAGCAAGGACGCAAGCGCGGCCCGGCTCCCGCGCCAGCGACAAGCCCCGTGCCTGTTCGCTACCCGGTGCGGGCGTTCACGCTCACCTGGAACGACCTCGATCAGTGGTGGTCGCACTACGACCCCGCCGAGGTCGGCACCGCACTGAGCGACGAACAGTGGGAGCACGTCGAGACGATCCTCGACGCCACCGTCCGCTTCTTCGACGCGGCCCGAGCCGCCCGCGCCGCCCGCCAACGTCTCGCCAAGGAGAGTGCCTGATGCCGCAGACTCGCTTCCCCCGTCGCCTCATGATCCTCCTGATCGTCGGTGCCGCCGTGCTCGCCGTCCTCGTCGGAGTCGGGCTCTACGGGCTGTTGCTCGCGCCTCGCTCCGACCCCTCGCCCGGAAACACCGCGGGCGATCCTCCCGGCGCGTCGACCAGCACGCCGTCGCCGACATCGAGCACGCCGCCCGTCGTCCGGGAGTCCGACGACCCCGAGACGTTCGCGCGGGCCCTCGCCATCGCGCTGTTCACATGGGACACCGCGACTGAGTTCGGGCCGACCGACTACGCGCAGGTCATCGTGGATGTGGGCGACCCCTCCGGCAATGAGACCGCCGGGCTCGCCTCTGACGTGCGCACCTCTCTCCCGACCGCGGACGCCTGGGCGCAGCTCCGCACGATGCAGACCCGCCAATGGCTCGACATCAACAACGTGTTCGTGCCGGACGAGTGGGCGACGGCGCTGGAGCAGGCAGCCGAGGGACAGATCCTTCCGGGCACCGTCGCCTACACGATCACCGGGATACGACAACGTGAGGGCATCCACGGCACCGAGCCCGTGACCAGCTCCCACGAGGTCGCGTTCACCGTCTTCATCACCTGCGAGCCGACCTTCGATACCTGCCGCGCGCTTCGCATCTCCGAGCTTGACAACCCCCTGCGTTGATCGGCACCCGCATGAAGAAGTTCGTTGTGGTCATCGCCACCCTCGTCGCAGTGCTCCCCATGAGCCTGGTCGGCGTGGGTCTGCTCGTGTCGCCCGCTGTATTCGCCGCATGTCTCTCGTCAAGCTCGCTCGTTGTCGGGCCGATCCCGGAGTCGCTCACAGCCACGACGCGCGCGGGCGAGACCGTGACCCTCAACCACGAGCAGCTAACCCATGCAGCCACCATCATCACGGTCGGCGCACAGACCGAGGGCGTTGGTCGCGCTGGCATCGTCATCGCGCTCATGGCCGCACTCACCGAGTCGCGGCTACGGATGCTCGCAAACTCGGCTGCGATACCAGCGTCGAGCGATTTCCCGAACGACGGAGAGGGCAGCGATCACGACTCTCTTGGTCTATTCCAAATGCGGCCGAGCGCAGGATGGGGCACCGTCGCAGAGCTGATGAACGCAACCTACCAATCGCGCGCCTTCTACGGAGGTTCGAGCGGGCCGAACTACCCATCACCGCGCGGACTGCTCGACATACCCGACTGGCAGCACCTCGACCCTGGCGAGGCAGCGAAAGCGGTCGAGGTCTCGGCATATCCCGACCGCTACCAGAACTACCAGCCGGTCGCCGAGGCGATCCTCGCTGCACTCACGCGCCGCGCCGAAACCACGCCGGGCGGTACACCGCTCGGCAACGTACCCGAGACGACTGCCATCGTCTTCCCACTGCCGAGCGGGACGTGGGTGAACACCAGCGACTTCGGGTGGCGCGAAGACCCCTTCACTGGTGAGCGAGCGTTCCACTCAGGAACGGACTGGGCTGCCGACGACGGCACGCCGATCCTCGCGCTCGCCGATGGCGTGGTCAGCTTCGCCGGGCCGTCGGGTGGCTACGGCAACCTCATCATCATCGAGCACACCATCGGCGGCGAGCGCATCGCCTCCGCCTACGCCCACATGTGGCAGAGCGGCGTCCTCGTCAGCGTCGGGGATCGCGTCGTTGCTGGGCAGCACATCGGCAACGTCGGTTCGGCGGGCAGGTCGACCGGAGCCCACCTGCATTTCGAGATCCGGCCAGGCGGGTCGAACGCTGCGGCCGTCGATGCCGAGCCGTGGCTTGCCGCCCACGGAGTGCAGAACCTCGATGCCGCAAGCACCGCGGCGCTCTGCTCAGCACAGATAGCCGCATGACATGGACATATTCCCCGACTTCGGAGCCGTCGGCGGTCAGGCAGAACTGCGCGCCATCGTTGGCGCGCTGCTGACCATCGTGCTCATCCTCGCCGTGCTCATGCTCGTCATCTGCGCCGCAGTGTGGGCGATCTCATCGGCGAACGGCAACATCACTTCGGCTGTCCGCGCGCGCACCGGATTCCTCGTCTCCGTCGGAACTGCCGCACTGGCCGGCCTCGGCGTCACCTGGGTCAACTTCCTGCTCGGAGTCGGCGCGAGCATCTGACGCCAGCCCAATCGGGACAGCGTGTGCACCTACCGGGTAAGTCGTCCCCTCGCCTACTGAAGGAGCACACAGTGATCGACATCGACCCCAATACCGACGGGTTGCCCGGCATCGAGCAGCTCCGCGTCATCGTCGGCGCGGCCATGACGGTGGGGCTCATCCTCGCTGTCCTCGCACTCATCATCTCGGCCGTGATCTGGGGCTACGGGGCGAACAGCTCGAATCCGCACCTCGCCAGCCGGGGCAAAGTCGGCGTACTCGTCTCGTGCGGCGCGGCGATCATCTGCGGTGCGTCGGTGACGCTCGTGAACTTCTTTTGGAACGTCGGGCAGTCGGTCTGACTCCGTGACCGAGTTGAGATGGCTGAGCCGATGAGTATCTGTGATGTGCCCGTCATCGCCTCGGTGTGCGATGCCGTGGGTGAGGGAACTGCGTCGCTCATCTCCGCGCCGTTCGACTGGCTCGCGCAGGCAATAGGGCAGGCCGCCGCCTGGCTGTTCGAGAGCGTGTGGGCGGTGTTCGACTCGACAACGCTCGTCGACGTCACAGGAAGCCAGTACGTCTCGGTCTACAACGTGCTGTTCGGGGTGGCGATCTTCGTCATGCTCGTCTTCTTCTGTCTCCAACTCATCACCGGGCTCGTACATCGAGATCCGATGGCACTGTCGCGCGCGGGCGTGGGGCTCGCCAAGTCGGTGCTCGGATCGTTCGTCGCCATCACCCTCACCGCGACCCTGTTGGAGGTCACCGATCAGCTCACCATCGGCATCGTGCAGGCGACTGGCAACACGATGGAAGGCATCGGCGACCGCATGGCCCTGCTCGCCGCTGGGCTGACGACGATCAACATCGCCTCGCCCGGCGTCGGTGCAATCATCACGATCTTCCTTGCCGGGCTCGGCATCGCGGGTGCGGGCATCGTGTGGTTCACGCTGCTCATCCGTAAGGCGCTGCTGCTGGTCGCCATTGTCTTCGCGCCCATCGCACTCGCCGGGTTCACCTGGGATGCCGCGAAGGGTTGGTTCGGACGCTGGGCGGCGTTTGTCGTGGCGCTCATCTTCTCGAAGCTCGTCATCGTCGTGGTGTTCCTCGTCGCCATTGGGCAGATCAGCGCGCCCATCGACCTCGACCTCGCCTCGATCAGTGACCCGATCTCGGGCGTCGTGCTGATGTTCATCGCCGCGTTCGCGCCGTACCTGACGTACAAGTTCATCTCGTTCGTGGGCTTCGACATGTACCACGCGATGTCGAGCGAGCAGGAAGCGAAGTCGGCGCTCAACCGACCCGTCCCGCTGCCGGTCAAGGCTCAGCCGAACGCGGCAAAGTCCGTCCTCGGAGGGCAAAGCGGCGCGAGAGGCGGGACTCCTCCCGCGCCGAGCACAGCTCCCGCTGCAAGTGGCGCAGCAGGCGGCGCTGCGGGCGCAGGTGGCGGGGCGGCCGCTTCTGGTGGCGGGGCTGCGGCCTCGGGAGGCGCGGCAGGTGCCGGGGCAGCAGCGGCCGGGCCTGCGGCCGCAGCCGTCGTGGGGGCGCAGGTTGTCAAAGCCGCAGCGACGACTGGGCCGAAAGTCGGTGCCGCAGTCGGCGGCGCAGCAGCCGGGCACGCAGAGACATCAACGCCGCCGATACCCGTGGCGCCGAGGAAGGGGTAGAACATGGCCACCCGGCACCCTCCGGCTCCCGAGCAGCAGCTCTCCCCCGTGCAGTTCTCCCGACTCGCGCGCCGTGGCATCCTGCTCGGACTGTCGATCTCGCAGTTGGTCGTGCTGGGCATCGGCGTGGTCACGGTCGTCGCCACGATCTACACGGGCGGTGGCATGGGGCTGGTCTGGACATCCCCGATCTGGCTCAGCTGTCTGCTGCTCGCGGTCGTCCCCGTGGGCGGGCGCAAGCTCGTGGACTGGCTGCCCATCGTGTCGCGCTGGATGTGGCGGAGCACCGCTGGGCAGTTGATCTTCCGCCGCCGCGTCATCAAGCCGCGTCCCGTCGGCACTCTCGCGCTCCCCGGCGATGCGACCGCGCTACGCGAATGGGTCGATCCCGAGACGGGCGCGGCGATGGTGCACGACCCCCACGCTCAGACCCTGACCGCGGTGCTGGGGGTGACGCACCCGGCGTTCGTGCTGCTCGATCCGGGCGAGCAGGAGCGGCGGATCAACGGCTGGGGTCGGGTGCTCGCTACCGCGTGCCGCTCAGGCCGGATCGCCCGGCTCCAGGTCTGCGAGCGGACGCTGCCGGACTCAGGCACGGGGCTCGCCGAATGGTGGGCCAGGCACGGCACCGACGATGAATCCTGGCCTGCGACCACCTACCGAGAGCTGATCGAGCGTGCTGGGCCGACCGGCGAGCGCCATGCGACGACTATCTCGATTGCGCTCGATATGAACGCCTCGGGACGACAGATCCGCTCAGCGGGCGGCGGCATCCGTGGAGCTGCCGCCGTGCTGCGTCAGGAGATGACCACGCTCGTCACGGCGCTGCGAGCTGCGGACCTCGCCACAACCGGCTGGCTCGCGCCCGGCGAGGTCGCTGTCATCCTGCGCTCCGCCTACGACCCGGCTGCCGCGCCCGCGCTGGAGCGGCACGCCGACATCGGGCGTTCCCTCGCCACCGCGGGGCCGATCGCGATGACCGAGAGCTGGGACCGCGTGCGCACCGACTCCGCGCACCACACCGTGCTTTGGCTCTCCGAGTGGCCGCGCTCGCAGGTGTTCCCCGGATTCCTCGCCCCGCTGCTGCTCACCTCCGGCGTGCAGCGGTCGTTCTCGCTCATCTGCACGCCAGTTCGCGCCGACATCGCGGCCCGCGACCTGCGGAAGAAGAAGGTCGGCCTGCTCTCCGACGCGACCCAACGTGCGAAGATCGGGCAGGTCGAGGACGCCTCGCGCACGGCTGAGTACCAGGACGTGCTCCAGCAGGAGTCCGACCTCACCGCGGGGCACGGTGTGCTCCGCTACACCGGCCTCATCTCCGTCTCCGCGCCCACGGTCGATGAGCTGGATGCCGCCGTCGCCGCCATCGAGCAAGCCGCGGTCCAGGCGTCCTGCGAAACGCGCAGACTCGTCGGCCAGCAGGCCACCGCATTCGCCGTCGCCGCGATCCCGCTCTGTCGGGATGTGTGACGCACCCAGCCCTCGACCCCGGAAGGAGTAGCCATGCCAACCTTCAGCAACCCCGTGCAGGATGCCACGGAGACCCGCCAGGCGGTGCGGGCGCTCGCTCATGCGAGCCGGACCTTCGCCGACCCCGAGGACACCTATCAGGTGGTCGGCGAGCTGCTGGGGACGCTGCGCTCCCTGGAGCAAGTGCTGGAGCAGGTCGCGGCGGCGCATGTCCTGCACCAGGACAAGGCGTTCCTCGACAACGGCGACCACGAGGCCGGGGTTGACGAGGCTTGGGCCGCCGCCAACGCACTGCGCAGGGCCGCAGAACTCGTCCAGTCAGCCGAGACCGCCGTCGATCAGGCGTCGCAGCATTCGAGCTACATCGCGTGGCACCCGGCACCTGTCGCCAGTCGACCTGAGTTGGACCCGTTCTCCCGCGACCCGTTCGAGGCACCCCCGGTCAGCTCCCGGCAAGGACTATCACTATGAGCCCCGGCGACCGCGAGCGCCTGCACACCGCGGTCCTGCTCGACCCGGCGGGCGAGCGTCGCGCCGCGCGGAAGGCGCGACGGCGAGCGGCGAGCAAGATCGAGACCGCCGACCGCAAGGCCCAGCAGGAGCGGGCGCGGGCGACATGGGAGGCGGAACGCGAGGCAAGGCGGGCGACGACCTACCTGCCACCGTCCGGCGAGACGAGACCCGCGGCGCTGCGCACGCCGGGCCGTTTCCGGCTGCCACGCCACCAGGACACAAGCGCGACGCTGGCAGGGGCGTATCCGTTCCTCGCCGAGGGCGGGCTCGGCTCTGCTGGCGTGTTCGTCGGCCAGGATCTCTACAGCGGGGCTTCGTTCGTCTACGACCCCTGGGTGCTCTACGCGCAGGGCATCATCACCGCGCCGAACATCGTGCTCGCGGGGATCGTCGGCTCCGGCAAGTCCTCACTCGCCAAGAGCCTCTACACGCGATCCATCCCGTTCGGTCGCCGGGTGTACGTCCCCGGCGATCCGAAGGGCGAGCACACGGCGGTCGCCGAAGCGGTGGGCGGGCGGGCGATCATGTTCGGGCACGGGATGTCCACGCGACTGAACCCGCTCGACGAGGGGCATCGACCCTCGGGCCTCAGCGATGCCGAGTGGCAGAGCCAGGTCACCTCCCGACGACGTGACCTGATCGGAGCACTCGCCGAGACCGTCCTCGACCGCGGCCTCACCCCACTGGAGCACACAGCCGTCGACATCGCGCTCGCCGATGCGGTGCGCTCGGCGGAGGTGCCGATCCTTCCGATGGTGGTCGACCGCATCCTCGCTCCGAACGCCGACAACGACGACGGCAGGCTCGCCGAGGACGGCCGACTCGTCGGACACGCGCTTCGTAGACTCGTGGCCGGTGACTTGGCGGGACTGTTCGACGGCCCGAGCACCGTGCGCTTCGACCCGTCACTGCCGATGGTGTCGCTAGACCTGTCGCGGGTTGCGGAGAACTCGACGCTCATCTCCGTGCTCATGACGTGTTCGTCGGCGTGGATGGAATCGGCGCTGCTCGACCCGGCGGGCGGCCCGAGGTGGGTCGTGTACGACGAGGCGTGGCGGCTCATGTCGCATCCGGCGCTGCTGCGCCGGATGGATGCACAGTGGCGGCTCGCGCGGCACTACGGCATCGCCAACCTGCTCATTTTCCACAAGCTCAGCGACCTCGACAACGTAGGCGACCAGGGCTCGGCGATGCGCGCACTCGCCTCGTCGCTGCTCGCCAACGCGGAGACGAGGGTGATCTACCGGCAGGAGAGCGATCAGCTCGGCGCGACCGCCCAGGCCCTCGGGCTCACCGGAACCGAGCAAGGGCTGCTCCCCGGTCTCGGCACCGGGCAGGGGCTCTGGAGGATCAAGAACCGCTCGTTCGTCGTCCAGCACCAGCTCCACCCTGCCGAACTTGCGATGTACGAGACAGGTCAGAAGGCCAGAGGAGCGTGAAATGTCCATCACCCTTTCGCGGCGACGACGCGCTCGCTCAGCGAGCGCCGAGCAGGAGGACTCAGCCAACGTGCCGCCCGTACTGCCGGTCGTGACGATGACCGTGCAGGCGAACGCGACGCTGCGCGTCGTGGTCGACGGGGAGCCGTTCGGCCCGCCGACGTTCGCTCCGCCGTGGCAGCGGCACTCGTTCGCGCAGATCATCGGCGAAGTGATCGAGCAGCGCCGCTCCCCCGTCCGCGTCGTGGTGCACGAACTCGACGGCACCGTCTACACGGACATCGAGACCGCTCCACTGCACCCTGCACCCCTCGACCAGTCCCCCGCTGAGCTGCCGCCGGCTTCCGTCGAGCATGACGACCTTGCACCTGACGATGCTGCGCCGCTGCACCCGCTCGCACTCCAGAACGCCGAGGGCTTCGTGCCAGGCGAGGAGGTCGCCGTCGCGGTCATCGTGCGGCACACCGGAGCAGGCCGCGAAGGTGCCGCTCGGGCGTTGATTGAGCCGGGACTGCTCGACCTCAGCCCCACGTACGAGGTCATCCTGCTCGGCCGCGTGTCCGGCACCTGCATCGTCGGGCACCCGACATGACCAGTTCGTCACCGCGAGCCGGGGCGTTCGGCGACGAGCTGACGAACCTCGCCCTCGGCACGCTCATCGGTGCGATGCTGCTGGCCGGTGCGCTGCGCTTGGCCGGGAGCATCGCTGCGTTCGTTACGGGCGCGCCCCAGCCCGCGGCGGGTCTCGAAGCGGGAGTCGGAGTGGTCTTCCGCGCCGACGACCCCGGCTCGGCACTCGGCTCCGCGTCGCTCAGCCCCGTCGCCTACTGGATCACCGTCGCACTCCTGCTCGCCGCCATCGGCACCGCGGCGTGGTTCATCTGGCGATGGGTACGCGAGCTGGGCAAGCGGACCAAGGCCGACCCGAACCGGATCGAGGGAATCGCCGATGCGCGCGACGTGCAGCGCGCCGCATCCGAACACGACCTTCTGCGTCGCGCGAAGACGCTGCGCCCATCGCTCACGGACCCGAAGCCCGAGCAGGTCGGCTACCTCCTTGGCACCTCGCGCGGCAAGGGCGTTTGGACATCCGTGGAGGACTCGATCCTGCTCATCGGCCCGCCGAGATCCGGGAAGGGCGCGAACATCGTCATCAACTCCATCCTCGACGCGCCCGGTGCGGTCATCACGACCTCGACCCGGCCGGACAACCTCACGGCGACGCTCCGCGCTCGCCAGGCGCGCCGCGGCCCGGTCTCCGTGTTCGATCCCCAGCATCTCGCCGAGGGCGTGCCTGCGGGTCTGCGATGGTCGCCGATTCGCGGGTGCGAGGTGCCCCTGACTGCGATGATCCGCGGTACAGGTCTCGCCGCGGGAACCGGCCTCTCCGGCCCCTCCGTCGAGAACGGTGGATTCTGGGAGGGCAAGACGCGCACGGCGCTTCAGGCGCTTCTGCACGCCGCAGCCCTCGACCATCGGCAGCCCGCCGAGCTGTTCCGCTGGACGCTCGACCCCGCGGCTGCGGCGGATGCCGTCTCCATTCTCGCCTCGCACCCCCAGGCTGCGACCGGATGGGCCGAGTCGCTCGACGGGATGCTGCAATCCGACCCGCGCACGCGAGACTCCATCTGGCAGGGCGTCTCGCTCTCCCTCGCCTCGCTCGCCGACCCGCGGGTGCTGGAGGCGGTCAGTCCCAGCGAGGACGAGCAGTTCGACCCCGAGGCGTTCCTGCGCGGCTCCGGCACGCTTTACCTGCTTGCGACAGGAGCCGGAGCCGGGGCATCCTCGTCGCTCGTCGCGGCGTTCATCGAAGACCTCGTGGAGACGGCCCGGCGCATCGCCGCGCGCTCGCCGGGCGCGCGGCTCGACCCGCCCGTGCTGCTCGCACTCGACGAGATCGGGAACCTCGCGCCTCTGCCTTCGCTCCCGGTCCTCATGGCAGAGGGTGGCGGCACCGGGCTCACGGTGATGCCCGTGTTCCAGTCGCTCGCCCAGGCGCGAGGTCGTTGGGGCGACGACGCCGCGACCGCGATGTGGGATGCGAGCATCACCAAGATCGTGCTCGGCGGCGGGACGGACACTCGGCACCTCCAGGACATCTCCACACTGATCGGTGAACGCGACGAGACAACTGACTCCGTGACCATCGGCGAGCGCGGCTTGCGCTCGAATCAACGCTCGATCCGCCGCGTCCCGATCATGAAGGTCGAAGACATCCGCACCCTGCCCCAGGGCACTTCACTCGTGCTGCTGCGCTCCGCGCCGCCGATCATCACGACCATGCGTTACTGGCTCCATCGGCCGGATGCCGAGACGCTGCTCGCGCAGCGCGCCGAGGTCGAGTCGGTCATGCAGCCGGGGACCGCAGGGATAGGTGAAGCAACAGTCATCGGCGACTGACAACTTCGCGTGACCGCCAGATCGGCGTCCACCGCGGACGCTAGATCGGCCAGTCTTTGTGCAGCTCCGAGCCGATACCAAGGGAACTCAGGTCCGCGGTAACGGCAAGCCACAAGTCATTGAAGATCTGGTCAGCGTCGCCCGTCCAGTCGTTTGGAATCGGGGTCGGCGAATCGACGGTGTACGAGACGACGTATCCCGGAGCCGAGGAGTCGTCCCAAGACAGCGAGACGTTGAGCCTCGCGTTCTCCAGTTTCACGTCGTCATCACCGTCGCCGAATCTGTCGGCAACGTACTCATAGTCGTATGAGAACTGGTACGAGTCCTCCTGCTTCATCGAACGCAGGTACTCGTCTTCATCCTCGAACTCTTCGCCGGTCGAGTGGTTCACGAACGACACTGGACGACCTACCTCTCGCATTCTCTGCCCAGGCGACGCTCGCCTCTCAGCCCTGTCATCACAGTAGCCGGAGCGCGGACGGTCGAGCCTGCGCACCTATCGGGTAGCAATCCTCTCTCGGCAGGAGAAGTTAGGAGCATCCCGATGCGAACCAAAGAATCCCTGTGGGGCTTCTTCGCCAGCGACCCGCAGTTGTCCTTCAACGAGGACGGTGAGGCGCGGCTGTTCGCCTGGATCGGTCAGGAGCAGTTCGAGCGCAACCCGGACGGCTCGTTCACCCAGGGCGAGACGAAGTTCTACCCGTTCAAGATGTTCCGACGCAGCGCGGAGCACGCCTACGAGAAGTTCGCGCGCGGCGACAACTTCGTCGCCAGCGGCCACGTCCAAAAGTTCAGCTATGAGAAGAATGGTGAGACGGTCAGTGGCGAGGAGTTCATCGCCACGCACATCGGCCCCGATGCCGCCCGCACGAGCTACGCCGTCGACCGTGGCCGGTCGCGGTCCCAGCAGGTCGAGAGCGCGCCCATCGAAGCGCCCGACCCGACCCTTTCCCAGCAGCCGTCGCCCCGTCCGATGACGCTGTGAGGCCGCGTCATGACCACCGAGACGACGCTGTTCCCGCCGGACGATCCCGACTTCGACGTGCCCCCGCTCGAAGAACCGGAGCCGGAGCCGGTGACATCTTCGCCGAGGCCGGCCAAGGAGCCAGACGCCGAGACGGAGGATGCGCCCGAGCCGCCGCGTCCCGTGAACTGGAACATCCTGACCGCGGCCGAAGCACAGGTCGAGTGGCTGGAGCTGAACGCCTGGGTGAACTGGCTGCGCCACGAGTTCGGGCTGAGCGTGAATGTCGTGCCGCCGTACTGGCACCGGCACCCGGAGCTGGTATGGCCGCTGTCGGCGCTGCGCCAGCACTACCTGAATGCCTACGACAAGAAGCAGCACGGCTCGGCACCCTTCGGGTGGTGGCGAGACTTCTGGGCTTTCATCCCGCAGCTCCGGGACGCGGTGACTGCGTGCGGGACGAAGCTCAACACGGATCGCCCGACGCGGCAGGCCGTCTGGCCGGGCGAAGACGACCTGCCCCCGGTCACGGAGACGATCATCCCCAACCGGGACGCCGACTTCACGCAGTTCGTCAAGGAGGACGTGGCGCGCAGGCAGGCCATCGAGGACGAGTTCTATGCCCGCCTCGCGGCGGAGCAGTAGGGCGCGGGCGGTGACTGCGAATGGCGCGGCAGCGATCCCGGAAGCCCTGGCCGGGGCAACTGGAGTTCGATCTGTGGGGGCTCGACGAGCCCGCGGCCGACGCCGCGCTCACCACAGCTCGGGAGGCTGGGGCAGGCGATGAACAAGTACGGACAGATGGCGCTGTCTCATTGGCAGGCGACGACCCCGAGCCGGGTGGCAGAGCTGAGCGATCCGGCGGCATTCTTCGAGGCGATGGGCCTGGAGATGCAGACGCAGGTGACGAACCTCGCGTCAATGCTGGCGGGGAGCGACCGGCAGGGGGAGACTTTCTTGCAGAAAGTCGCCCGGCTGACAGCAGCCCGGAAGCAGGCGGAGGAGGTCGTGATGTCGCAACTGGCGTGGATCACCGACCCGAGCCTGCCGCTGGATCAGGCGCGGGAGGAATGGGAGCAGACCCGTCCCTCCGACGAGAACCTGATCCTCTGGGCGGAGCGGATGCAGGACTGCCCGGATTCGATGCCCTCCTCCGTGGAGATGGAGGAACTGGCGAAGAAGTGGGCGCTCAGCGTCGAGTTCCTGCTGGAACTCGTGGCGACGGAGCCCCCGCGGGAGTACATGCGGGCGAACCAGGCGACGCTCTCCGAGGCGGCGACGATCCGCTTCTTCCGCGAGCTGCGGTAGCGCCCCGGTTCGTCCCGGCCTCGCAGAACGACCTCGGCCCTTCGGGTGCGAAGGCTCGCTACCGGGCGAACGTGGAGGCCATCCGGCTGATCCACGATCTGAACTCGACGGGTCGCCCGACGTCGCCTGACGGGCAGCGCGTCCTCGCCCGCTGGTCGAGCTGGGGGGCGATCCCCGAGGTCTTCGATGACCTGAAGCCGGAGTGGGATGCCGAGCGCGCCGAGCTGCGCGAGCTGCTGAGCGACGACGAGTGGGACGCTGCGGAGCGCACGACGATCAACGCGCACTACACCGACCCGATGATCGCCCGGCAGGTGTGGCGGCTGCTGGATGGTCTGGGGTTCCGCGGCGGCGCGGTGCTGGAGCCCGGTTCCGGCTCCGGCACGTTCATCGGCCTCGCGCCCGAGTCGGCGCAGATGACCGGGGTGGAACTCGACCCGCTGACCGCGGCGATCTCCGCAGCGGTGTATCCGCACGCCACCGTGCGCGCGGAGTCCTTCGCCGACACCCGGCTGCCCGAGAACCACTTCGATGCGGCCGTCGGCAACGTGCCGTTCAGCAGCGTCGCGTTGCACGATCCGGTGCACAACGCCACCCGGCAGTCGATGCACAACCACTTCATCATCAAGTCGCTGCGCCTGACCCGCCCCGGCGGCCTCGTCGCGGTGTTGACCTCGCACTTCACGATGGACGCGCAGAACCCCGGCGCTCGGCGCGAGATGAACGAGCTGGCCGACCTCGTGGGCGCGATCCGCCTTCCCACCGGGGCACACCGTCGCGCCGCCGGAACGGAGGTCGTCACCGACCTGCTCGTCTTCCGGCGACGACTGCCCGGCGAGCAGATGCGCGACGACGCCTGGGAGACGGTCTCGCAGGTGCCCATCGACGGCGTGCCGATGCGGATCAACCGCTACTTCGATGAGCACCCCGAGCAGATGCTCGGCGAGGTCGGTGTCGGGCACGGAATGTACGACGCGAACACGCTCACCATCACGACCGACCTGGATGAGCTAGAGACAGAACTCGCGGTCGCCGTCGACCAGCTCGTGTTCTCGGCGCGGCGGGCGGGCCTGACGATGACGGAACGCACCGCGGAGCAGCAGGCGCGCCGGGTCGCGTTCACCCCGTCGGCACCGGAGCTGTGGGACGGCAGCATCGTGGCGCAATGAGGACATGCTCGTCCACACCGGCAATCGCGCCCGGTCGTCCGCCGAGCGCGCCGCCGCGGATATCCGCGGGCTGGAGGCCGCTTCCCCGCGGATGACCGACACGAGCGGTGACAGGTTCCGCATCACGCTCGGCACGCGCGACTACGACTCCCGCTCCGAAGCCGCCCACGCCCTCGCCGCTTGGATGGGCGACTCCGGACTGAAGTGGCTGCCGCGGTACGGGCACAAGGACTTCGGGATCATCGGCCGCATCTCCGGCTTCGACATCCACGTCGAGGCCCGCTCCGGGCTCGCCGCCCTCGATGTGACCGTCTCCCTGCCCGAGGTGCCCCGCTCGGGCTTCACGATGCCGAAGGAGTCGTTCCTGGACGCCGGGCTCGGGCTCGTGCAGCGCATCGAGAACCGTGTCAGCGGCATCCCCTCCCTCCTCGACCAGGCCCGCGAAGACCTGGAAGAAGCCGAGCAGACCGTCGCCGACACCCAGCAGCGACTCGGCCAGCCGTTCCGCCACACTCAGGCTCTCGCCGATGCCGAGGAAGACCTCACCCGCGTCGAGTCCCAGCTTGCCGCGATGCAGGACGAACCGGCACGCGAGCCCGCCGCGCCAGAGTCCGAGCGGGTCGAGCTGACCGTCGAGGCCGTGCGCGCCTACGAACCGAACCTCGGGTCGCGGGAGGGTGCGGGTCGTGAGCCCGCGGCGCCGTTCGTCCCCGCGACGCCCCCTGCCGCGCCGCCGGGCAACGCCCCGCGGCTGTAGCTCAGCGACACTCCGGGCCGAGCCCGTTGATGATCGTGGCGGGGTCGGCGATGATCTGCTCGCAACGCAGGCAGCGCGCACCGCGAAAGATCACCTCCGGTTCGCCGTGGATGCCTTGCTCGGGCTCGACCTCGTAGAGGTCCGCGTGTGCGGCGAACAGGCGCGGGTGGTTCTTGGCGATGGCGGCGTGGAATTGCGCGGGCGTGGTCGGCGGGTTGAGCTGACGCTCGACGAACAGGTCGATCACCGTCGAGTAGGCATCGCGGGTGAGCCGCGCGGCGAGGAACAGATCGGGGTTCGCCGCCGAGATGCCGACGCCAGCAAGATCGTCCAGCCCGTAGTCGTCCACGTCCTCGGTGACCAGGAACCGCGCGCCCGCGGCCGCAGCATCGGCAAGGATCTGCCGATCCGCGCCCTTCGTGCCTCCGAAATGTTCCGCACCCGTGCCGGTCGGCCCGAGCAAGACGTCGAATCGCTCCCGGACACTCGACGGCGGCAAAGCCCTCGGGCGCATATGCACCTGGGCCTCCCGCTCGGCAGCCCGGCTCCAGAAGGCGCGGAAGCCGCTCGGCATCCCGCCGACGACCAGCAGAGTCCGAGTGACGGGCTTAGCGATGATGTTCGCGTCCAGGAGAACGCGCGTCAGCTCACTGATCACCGAAGAGGTCGTCACGGAGTTCATCGCGCGTCAGCTCCACGAGGTCGCCCATCGTCTTGCGCCAGTACCGCTCGAACTCCTCGTAGGGGATGCGATTGCGATTGCCGACCTTGACCGCGCGAATCTCCCCCGCCTTGATCTTCCGCGAGATGGTAGGACGAGACACGCCCATCGCGTCGGCGACCTGCTCGGGGGTCATCATGCGGCGCTTCGCCGTCAGCGTCACCGTCTCCCCATCGGCTGCCGCCTGCTGCACATACGCGGCGACCTGCTCCAGCCAAGCCGGGCGCGCCCCGGCGCTGGAGCGCACATCCTCCGGGTTGATCGTCAAGCTCGTCATGGTCATGACCCCATCCTACCTCCACCTGCACACTCTGGACAATACAAGTGTTCATACGGCATCCCCTTCTTGAGCCTTACAGTTCATACGTCGATGCCCGCGAACGCCTCGTCGAGCGCGTCGGCCGCGACCTCGACGATGAGGTCGGGACGCTTCGCGTAGTGCCCTTCCGTGATGTCGATACTGCTGTGCCCGAGCAGGTCGCGTGCGACCTCGACGCCAGCCGTGTCCGATACCGCCGCAGCGACCGCCTTGCGGAGGCTGCGGAAGGTGAGATGCTCGGCGTCGACCCCGATAGCGAGCAGCTCCGGCTCGAACTCACGGCGGAACATCCTGAGCAACTCGCCGACTGCGCTGGGGTCGCGCGGACGGCCGCGCTCGGTCGTGAACAGCACGTCGTCCGGATTCCGTTCGGGATCGGGAACGTGGCTCGCCACGAGTTCGCTCAGTACCTTCGCCGCGAACTTCGGCACGCGAACCCAACGCTTCTGCCGCTCCGCTTTGGGTGAGTCCTGGCGAAACAGGCCGCGGGACTTGGTGCGAACCATCGTCCCGCCCACCCAGACGAGCGCCTCCATCGTGAGGCTTCCATCCGGTTGTTCCACCGCCTCGAACCGCACGTCCTGGAACCGGATCGCGATCGGTTCTGCTGTCCGCTCGGAGGTGCCGAGCGTGATGAGGATGTAGTCGGCGAGCAGCTTGTAGTTGGGCCGTCGGCCCACCGGATACCGCTTCCGGTGCCGCTCGGGCCACACCTCGCGGATGAGGTGGAGGATGTACTTGACCTGCACCGCGTCGAGTTCGAAGTACACCGTGTCCGGCTCGTCCGCTCGTCTGGTCGCACGGATCGGGTTCGCCACGACGACCGCTCCGTACCGTGTGTTCTGGATCGACCCGGCAGCCGAGAAGTGTCCCTGCTGGATCGCCCAGTCGAACATGAGCGACATCACGTTCCGAACCTTGTTCGCGGTCGTCACCGACTTCTCCCGTGCGATGTCCATAAGCAGCCCATCAGCACGGTCGGCGGTGATGTCGGCGATGGGGATGGCCCCGGCGCGCGGGATGACATGCGCGCGCACCACCGAGGCGTAGCCATCGACGGTCTGCTCGCGGCGCTGGCGCAGCACCCGCGGATCGTCGTCGTGGTACGCCGTCGTCAGCCACGTCGTCGCCAGCTCGGCGACGGTCATGAGCTGTGTTCGTCGCGCCAGGACTCGACCGACGGCGACACCAGCCGCTTCCTGCAACGCGGTCAGAGCCTCAGCCTCGGTCGCTCCGCTGCCGCTGGGACGACGCTCTTGCCCGTTGCCGTCATAGACCCGCGCTCGCGCGATGACCAGGCCGTTAGGCTCGACGGTGTAGGTCACTTTGCCGAGTTCGCCGAGCGCGCGCTTCGGCCGCGCCATCAGTCGCCCGCCCTATCCGTCGGGGCCACGATCCGCCCCGCGATGAACGCCTCGACATCCTCATCGCGGTAGCGAACGTTGTGCGACGAGAGTGCGACGAACGGCAACCCGAGACCTCGGCTGCGCGCACGCTCTGTCCGCCAGTCAGCGAGCGTCCTGATCGGGATGCCCGTGTACTCGGCAAGCTCCTGCGGAGTCCAGAGGCGGGGGCGGTCGTCGCTCATACCAATGAGGTGGGCGGCACCACCCGTCGGCCTCCAGCGAACCCCGTAGGACGGCCAAGAATCGAGTAAACGGACGGGTTCTCGGACAGCCGCAGCAGCGACCCCACTCATGCTCACCATTGCACTTCCCTGTGTTTGCAGGGAAGTGTGAGCCTGCGGAACCCCCTCCGGTTCTCAGATCCTCAAGCCGAGCTGTATTTTGGAGTATGAGCCAAACGGGGCGAATGCGTAGGAGTGCGTAGCTACACGTAGCAGTACGTACCCTCGTTTCACCCCGGAGGTCACCTCCGCTTCCTGAGCCCCGGCCACTGCTGGTATCTGTTGATTGATGCCAGTCGGGCCGGGGCTCAGTCGTTCCCGCGCCACGTGGCCCGCATTTTCCCCTGCTGGCGCGCATCGGGGACAGCTCGAGAAGCAGCGACCACGGGCGTGCTACAGAAAGTCCACACTCGGACCAGTTCGCCACCTCCGGCGCATGCTCGCGCATAGAGGGACTATGACTACACAGAGTAAGCTGCCTCGTCTGCTGTCAACCGTTGAGCTCTCCGAGTACCTGGATGTGCCGGCCCGCACGCTCGAAGCGTGGCGTGCTCGCGCAGGAGGCCCTCCGTTCGTCCAGTTCGGGCGCCAGGTCTGGTACCCCGATGACGCGCTTGTCGACTGGCTGGCCGAGCGCACGACAGTCCCGACGCAGAGGTAACCCACCTCTCGAACGACGCCATGAGGCCCAACTGCCCGGTATCTCCGGGGAGTTGGGCCTCGCTTGTCATCGGAACTTGTGCGGAAAGTGCACCGGTTGCCAAATAGACCCCCTGCGCAATCCTCACTTGCGTTCGACCTGACCTCAGGATCTCGCCGCGCATAGAAGGGATGTGAACAACGACAACGAGGCCCTCCGCGGTCAGACCAACGTCCACCCGTCCAACAACATCACCACCGCGCGTCGCGCAGACATCGGCAGGCCAAGGCTTGCGGTCGGCGAACTCGGCAAGATCGACCTCAAGCAGACCGAGTCGCGCTTTCACGCGAGAGGAAGCACCCGCGACACCGCGGGCAAGCTTCGCCGCATCAGCGCGACTGGCGCGACTGCCAAAGAGGCCGTGACCGCCCTGCGAAAGCGCGCAGCCCAACTCGGACTTATCCCAGGCGAACTCTCCGGTGCGTCGACGCTCGGCGAGTTGCTCGATGTCTGGCTCAGCGAGGTTGTCGAGAGCCGGAACATCCGCCCGCAGACCGTTGCTGCCTACCGAACCAAGGCGAATCGGTTGAAGCGCGAGTTCGGTGCACTCGAGATCGCCGAGCTTCGTCCTCGTCGCATGCAGATCGTCATGAACGACCTCGCGAAGCACAAGACGGCGTCCGAGTTCCAGGCCATGAGGACGGTTCTCAAGCAGGCCTTTCGGTATGCCGTCCGCGCCGAGCTCCTGAGCGCGAATCCTCTCGATTCACTCGAACCTGTGCGTCCTGCCGAGCAAGGCCCGCCTGTGGCCCTCAACGTCGAGCAGGTGCAGGCATTCCGCCGCGCATTCGCCGAGTACGTAGAGGAGGGTGTGCGCGACTCCAACCGCCGCAAAGCCCAGCTCGCCGTCGATATCATCCTCGGACTCGGCGGTCTGCGAATCTCGGAAGCGCTCGCGCTCAGACACCGTGATGTCGACTTCGAGAACTGCACAGCCAGCGTCAACGGCACCCTCGTGTATCTCCCCCACGAGCCGCTGCAGCGCCAGGACAAGCTCAAGCGAGACGGGCAGTCACGCATCGTTCGCCTCGCACCAGGCGGCGTCGGAATGCGCGCCCTCCGGGCAGCACTCGAGCAATGCAGTCCCGACGAGCGCGAGCCAGACCAGCCGCTGCTGCGCCGGGTCGAAACCGGGGGCGTCGATGAGCCGTGGATCAACCCGGCCGTCATCAGCTTCCACTTCGACATCGTCTCGAAGCGCACGTCCGTTGTCGAAGCGCTCGCCACCACCGGCCTCACCTCCGAGCAACTGACACCGCACACGCTGCGCCGGTCGGTCGCAACGGTCGTGTCCCGCGGCCTCGGGCTCGAGCAAGCTTCGGCGCTCCTAGGCCGTGTTGATCAAGTCTGA
>NZ_DBHD01000190.1:0-5533 GCF_002296025.1 Microbacterium sp. UBA837 | reverse complement strand
GCCACGACCACACGCACGCCTCCTCGGCGACGGCGGACGCCGCCGAGCACGCCGGCGAGCACGCCGATCACGCCGCGGCTCCGGGCGGACACGACCACGGCGCGGCGTCGGGTCACAGTGCGCAGGAGATGATGGGCCACGGTGGGCATCACGGCGGGATGTCGATGGACGCGATGATCCGCGACATGCGCAACCGGTTCCTGGTCGCGCTGATCCTGTCGATCCCGATCACCCTGTGGTCTCCGATCGGGCGGGAGGTGATCGGATTCGAGGTGCCGGCACCGTTCGGGCTGCGCGATGACGTGTTCATGCTGATCCTGTCGCTGCCGGTGATCTTCTACTCGGCGTGGATCTTCTTCGACGGCGCCTACCGGGCGCTGCGCGCGAAGACCCTCGACATGATGGTGCTCGTCGCAGTCGGTGTCGGCGCCGGCTGGCTGTACTCCCTCGCGGTCACCCTCACCGGCGGCGGTGAAGTGTTCTACGAAGCCGCCACGGTGCTTGCCACGTTCGTGCTGCTGGGGCATTGGGTGGAGATGCGCGCCCGCGGCGGCGCGAACGACGCGATCCGCACCCTCCTGGAGCTCGCACCCTCGCAGGCGGTCGTGATCCGTGACGGGCAGGAGGTCGAGATCCCCACCAGCGAGGTCGTCCCGGGGGATCTGATGCTGGTGCGGCCGGGGGCGAAGATCCCCACCGACGGTGTCGTGGAATCCGGGGAGTCCGAGGTGGACGAGTCGATGGTCACCGGCGAGTCCATGCCGGTGGACAAAGCGCCCGGGTCGGAGGTGATCGGAGCGACCGTGAACACCGTCGGCACCCTCCGCGTCACAGCCACCAAAGTCGGCTCGGACACGGCGTTGGCGCAGATCGTGAAGCTCGTGCAAGAGGCGCAGAACTCCAAAGCCCCCGGGCAGCGCCTCGCCGACCGGGCAGCGTTCTGGCTGGTCCTGGTCGCCCTGATCGGCGGCACCCTCACCTTCCTGGTGTGGCTGCTCGCCGGCGCTGCAATCCCGATGGCGATCCTGTTCGCCATCACCGTCGTCGTCATCACCTGCCCCGACGCCCTCGGATTGGCGACGCCGACCGCGATCATGGTCGGCACCGGGCTCGGCGCGAAACGGGGCGTGTTGTTCAAGAACGCATCCGGGATCGAAACCGCCGCCCGCATCGACACGGTCGTGTTCGACAAGACCGGCACCCTCACCAAGGGGGAGCCGGAGGTCACCGACTACATCCCCGTCGGCGGCGACGACCTCGAGACTCTCTCCCTCGCGGTCGCGTTGGAGCGGGAATCCGAGCATCCTCTGGCGAAAGCGATCGTGAATTACGCCGACGCCCGCGACATCCCCCGTCGCACCGCGACCGCGTTCCGAAACGTCACCGGGCAGGGCGCGATCGCCACCGTCGACGGTCGACAGGTCGTCCTCGGCAACCCGCGCCTTCTCACCGGGGAGGGGATCGACATCAGCGGGGTGCAGGCCGCTCAGCAGGACCTGGCTGGGTCCGGCCGCACCGCGATCCTGTTCGCCGTGGACGGGCAAGTCGCCGGGATCATCGGTCTCGCCGACGCACCCCGGGACACAGCGAAGACCGCGATCGACGCTCTCCACGAGCAGGGCGTCGAGGTCGCGATGCTCACCGGGGACAACAAGCCCACCGCCGACCGGATCGCCGCTCTCCTCGGCATCGACACCGTGATCGCGGATGTGCTCCCCGAGGACAAGTCCGCGAAGGTCGCCGAGCTGCAGAAGACGGGCAAGAAGGTCGCGATGGTCGGCGACGGCGTCAACGACGCCCCCGCCCTCGCCCAGGCCGACCTCGGCATCGCGATCGGCGCCGGCACCGACGTCGCCATCGAGACCGCCGACGTGGTCCTGATGCGCTCGGACCCGCTCGATGTTGCGATCGCACTCAAGATCGGCAAGGGCACACTGCGAAAGATGCGGCAGAACCTGGCCTGGGCCATCGGATACAACGCCGCCGCCCTCCCCATCGCCGCCGGCGTGTTCTACCCGGCGTTCGGGATCATGCTGTCCCCGGAGATCGCCGCCCTGTCGATGTCCGGTTCCTCCGTGATCGTCGCCGTCAACGCCCTCCTCCTCAAGCGGCTCCGCCTGCCCGCCCAGGCGCCCGCTGCGACGACCATGCAGAAGGAGCCCGAACATGCCTGACCGTCCGCTCTCTCCCACACCGTCCTCCCCGATGCTGCTGACCCGACGAGGTGTGCTCGGACTCGGACTGGGCGCCGTCGCGGCAGCCGTGCTCGCCTCCTGCACCCCCGCGCCGCAATGGGTGACACCCACCGGCGCAGCGGTGTCCGGCACGGAGAAGAACCGCGGCGGCACCGGCCGAGTCACCACCGTCGACCTCACCGCCGCCCCCACCACGCTCGACCTGGCCGGTACCGCCGCCGCCACCTGGGCGTTCGGAGGTATCCCGGCCCCGGTAATCCGGCTCACCGCAGGCGACACGCTGAAAGCGACCGTCCGCAACCAGCTCGACGCGGACACCTCCGTGCACTGGCACGGACTCGCCCTCCGCAACGACATGGATGGGGTCCCTCCGGTCACCCAAGCCCCCATCGCCCCGGGCGGACAGTTCGCATACGAGTTCGTCACCCCGCATCCGGGCACCTACTGGTTCCACCCCCACGTCGGCCCGCAACTGGACCACGGCCTCTACGGTGCGCTCATCATCGACGACCCGGACGAGAAGGTGGCGTGGGACGACGAATGGGTGCTGATCCTCGACGACTGGCTCGACGGCGTCACCGCCACCCCGGACCAGGTCCTCACCGACCTCTCGAAGGGCATGGGAGACATGGGCGGGATGGGCGACATGTTCATGCGGATGGGGAACCTGCTGATGGGTGCCACCTCCGACCTGCTCGGCGGCGACGCCGGCGACGTCTACTACCCGCACTACCTCATCAACGGCAAACCCAAAGCCGACCCCGCCCAATTCACCGGCACTCCTGGTGCCCGGGTGCGGATCCGTGTCATCAACGCCGGTAGCGACACCGCGTTCCGGTTCGCGATCGGCGGCCACACCCTGACGATCACCCACACCGACGGGTTCCCGGTGGATCCTGTCGAGGTCGACAGTGTCCTGATCGGGATGGGCGAACGCTACGACCTGCAGGTCACCCTGGACGATGGGGTGTTCCCTGTCGTCGCCGACGCGGAAGGCAAGCAGGATCGCGCGTTCGCGCTCGTTCGCACCGCCGCTGGCACGGCTCCGGCCAGCGACGTCCCCGTCGCCGAGCTCGGCACCGGCAGGGTTGGCACCGCTGCCGGGCTGAGCGCGACCGCCTCCGTCACCCTGCACCAGGCATCCCCCGACCGGGTCGTGCACCTCGCGCTGACCGGGGGGATGGAGGCGTACGACTGGGGGATCAATGGGCGCCGGTTCGACATGAACGACCCGTTGCGGGACGCGCACGCGATCAGTAGGGGGGAGCGGGTGCAGTTGCGGATCCGCAATGACACCGAGATGTGGCATCCGTTCCACCTGCACGGCCACACCTACCAGCACGCGAACGGCGGCCCCCGGAAGGACACCTCCATCATCCTCCCGGGCCAGACCCTGACAGTCGACTTCGACGCCGACAACCCCGGCCAGTGGGTCGCGCACTGCCACAACATCTACCACGCCGAGACCGGCATGACCACGGTGCTCGGATACCAGTCATG
Source organism: Microbacterium sp. UBA837 (assembly GCF_002296025.1). Classification (NCBI taxonomy): domain Bacteria; kingdom Bacillati; phylum Actinomycetota; class Actinomycetes; order Micrococcales; family Microbacteriaceae; genus Microbacterium; species Microbacterium sp. UBA837. The sequence continues at coordinate 1,838 of NZ_DBHD01000190.1, read as the reverse complement.
AACCGCGCGTTCACCCCCAGCACGGGAGGATGATCGCGCGGGCAATCGGACGGCGGCGGCGGACGTCAAGTCTAAGTGGACTTCCTACTCTTATGTAGGGATCTGCCATTTCGCGCGGAATCCTGCTGACGAAACTGCTGCCAATTAGCGTGGAATCCCCGAGTTCTCCGCCACCTTGACCGGGAACCTACATGCTTGTAGGTTCTCGGCGAAGATGGCGGATTCTTAGATGAAGTGGCGGACAAGTGGCGGATCCGAAAGATTGGTGAGAACGATGCGTGTAAGTGCCGTGTCGGTTCCTATCCGAAATGACAGATTCCGCGGGTAGTTGGCATGCACCTAGCAGTCCTGCCATTGGCTGGGGGTGAAGGGTTACTCGCTCACTCGATTAGGGGCGAACCGGCTACATTCGACAGGCTTGTGCTCGTGTGCACAGCTGTGGAGTGGTGGGAGCGGCATCAGGTAGTGCTCTACCTCGCAGCGATCGCCGTGGGTGCGGTGGTCGGTCTACTCGTGCCGGCGGTGGCGGATCCGCTCGAGTCGGCGATCAATCCCGTGCTCGGGTTGTTGCTGTACGCGACGTTCCTGGGGGTGCCGTTCACGGCGATCGGCCGGGCCTTCACGGATTGGCGGTTCCTGGGCGTCGTGCTCGTCCTGAACTTCGTCGTCGTGCCGGTGGTCGTGTTCGGGTTGAGTCGCGCCGTGGCGGCTGATCAGGCGGTGCTCGTTGGGGTGTTGTTCGTGCTGCTGACGCCGTGTGTGGATTACGTGATTGTGTTCACTGGCCTGGCTGGCGGTGCACGTGCGCGGCTGCTTGCTGCCACGCCCCTGCTGATGCTTCTGCAGATCGTGTTGCTGCCGGTGTACCTGTGGCTGATGGCCGGCGCCGAGGTGGTGGGTGCGTTCGACCCGCATCCGTTCGTGGAGGCATTTCTGTTGTTGATCGTGCTGCCGCTCGTTCTCGCCGCCGCCACGCAGCTGCTGGCGAAACGGTTCCGTGCCGGCCGCGCGATCGAGGGCGTGGTGCTGGCGGCAATGGTGCCGCTGATGATGCTGACTTTCGCCGTGGTGATCGGCTCGCAGGTCTTCGGCGTGAGCAGCGCTCTCGGCCAGCTGCTAATCGCGGTTCCCGTGTTCGTCGTGTTCGTCCTAATCGTGGCACCACTCGGTGCGCTCCTCGGGAGCGCGGCACGCTTGGATGTTCCCAGCCGCCGGGCGGCCACGTTCAGCGGGGTCACCCGCAACTCGCTGGTCGTGCTCCCGCTCGCTCTCGCGCTGCCGGCATCTTTCGCTCTGACGCCGTTGGTTGTAGTGACTCAGACCTTGGTGGAGCTCGTCGCAATGGTGGTCATGGTCGCCGGGGTACCGCGACTCATCCGCCCTCGCATTAGTACAGCGGAGAATGTATAGTCAGCCTGTGCTGACTCTTACTTCTCGCCTCGATGTGATGAACCGGCTGGGTCGGGCGATGGCCGACCCGACCCGTTCCCGGATCCTCCTCACACTGCTGGACGCTCCCGGCTACCCGGCTGAGCTGGCACGAGATCTCGAGCTGACCCGCACGAACGTCTCGAATCATCTGACGTGCCTGCGGGGCTGCGGGTTGATCGTCGCCACACCGGAAGGTCGGCGCACCCGGTATGAGATCGCCGACCCGCATCTGACCCAGGGGTTGCGACAGCTGCTCGAGGCGGTCGTCGCCGTCGACGAGGGCGCCCCGTGCATGGACGATCAGTGCGAGTGCTGCGCATGAGCCTCATCGACCGTGACCTGCTGCCGGTGGCCTGCACGCTGACGCCCGGCGCTGGTGCTGCACAGCTGATATGTGACTGATCCTT
>NZ_DBHD01000127.1:0-3756 GCF_002296025.1 Microbacterium sp. UBA837 | reverse complement strand
CACCGTCCGCGCGCGCGGGGTCCACCAGCACCGCCTTGAGCTTCAGACCACCGAAGAGCTTGCGGCCGGCTTCCTCGATCCGAATGCTGCCGACGACCGCCTGTTCGAGCACTTCAGCCGGGATCGCCTTGGTCGTCTTTCCCAGCAGCACCGCGCTTTCCAGCGCGTCGATCCGCGGCGGCGGGTTGAACTCGGCGATGATCGTCGGCCGCCCGGGCTCGTCGCGCAGCATCCTGGTCCGGAAGACGATCGCCCATACGAACGAACCGATCACGCCGAGAAACGCGAGAGCCTGCAGCCATCCGAACGGCGACGCGACGTACGAGCTGTCGAAGGACGCAAAGGTGTCGGCGTCGAAGGCCACGGCGATCGTAACGGTCTCGTAGGCCAGCACGTCGGCGGCGGATGCCGTGACTGTCACGCCGCCGTCGACATCCGTCGTCGAGGCGATCGGGCACTGGTCGGTAGCGCCTGCCGCACCGACGTAACAGGACTCTGCCCCCGTGAGTGCGGATGCGAGTTCTGCCGGCACATGCAGCGTCGCCGAGACCGACCCGAAGGGCTGGGCCCAGTCGACACCATTGACGTTCCAGTAGAGCTCGTCCACCCCGGTGTCGTCGAAGAAGCGGGCGACGTTCTCGAGCGTGTAGGTGAAGACGTAGGTCTGCGCGCCATGCACGTAGTCGTCGGCGCGCGAGGTCATGACGTAGACCCCGTCCTCGCTCTCGACCTCGGCGGGCCGCGGGGCTCCCTCGGCGTCGGTGATCGACACGAGCTGAGGGTGCAGCGGGGCACCAAGGTACGAGTCGGGCAGGATGCGGCGCATCCCGCGGTTCTGGTCGTACTCCGGGAAGACCGCGACGAATGTCTCGACGACGGTCATCGTGCTGGTTCCATCGTCCGCACGGCCCAGGGTGTAGTCGGCAGCCATGCTCTCGAAGACGAAGTCGTTGACGTCTGTCGACACAGCGGCAGCCTCGTCGCCGAACGACACGCTCACCGAACACGCGACCAGGGCGACGAGAGCAAGGGCGGCGGCCGCGGCGGCGCCGACGGCCCGCCGCGTCAGGATCCGAGCTGACATGTGATCAGCCTACGGGCGCCGGCATGGTCGTACTCTGGTGTGCATGACGGACCGGCGACTGGCGATCGACGCCTGGGAGAGTCTGTTCCGCGCGCAACACGAAGTGCTCGCCGAGATCAGTGGCGACTTCATCGTCGGCGAACTGACGCAGGGCGAGTACGACGTCCTGCTCACCGTCACCCGCGCGCCGGGGATGTCGGCGCGCCTGCGCGATGTGACATCCAACATGCTGATCAGCCAGCCGAGTGTCTCGCGCCTGGTCGACAGGATGGTCGCCTCGGGGTTGCTGACCAAGTGCTCGGATCCGGACGACGGCCGCGGCGCGGTGGTCACCGCGACCGATCGGGGTGCCGGTCTCTTTCGCAAGGTCGCCTCAGCTCACGGCAGGTCCATCGCCGAACGGATGTCAACCCTGAGCGACACCGAACTCGAACAGCTCCGCACGCTCACCTCGAAGCTCCGCGGCCCCCGCGCGTCAGACTGCTGAAGCCTGCATCCGGGCCGAACGCAGGACGAGACCCGGAGTCTCGACTCTCTTCTAGACCTCGGCGCCAGTTCATCCTGCAAACGGCGCGGCAGGCGATCCCGGGCGTGATCCGCTACCAACGGTTGTGGACGTGTTCTGCCCACCCCTCGACACCGTCGAACGGGATGACTTCGCCGCCAGCCGTCGTGAAAGCCCCTGACCACACGCCGAAGCACTGATCCGTCGCCGCCGCAATGATGCCGAGGTTCGTTCGCGCGACACGGTCATAGAACGGGACGAATCGGGCGTCAAGACCGCCGCCGCGCACTGACCACGGACGCAGGAAGTCTGCCTGGTCGTACTCCCAGGTCAGGTCCTCGTGAATCTTGTGCATCCGTCCATCAATGAAAAACGCGTTCTCGGTGGCGCCGGTGCCGTCGGTCCACTTTCCGCCGACCTGGATCCCGATCACGCTGCCCTGGTAGCGGCCCGATCCCGCGCCCCAGTTCCAGGTGATGTCGTACGGCCATCGCCCGCGACCGTGGTCCAGCACCGCCCACGACTCGCCAGCCGGCAGGTCGTACACCGTGCCGTCGACCGTCACCGTGCCACGTGCGGGACGCGCGACATCCTTGACCGTGTATTGGAAGCGCCGCTTAGTCCAGGGCACGACGACGGCCAGACTTTCGTGCCCCGCAGGCTTCTCGGCGAGAACATCGACGGATGCGCGTGGGACCTCGACTCGCATCCGAACGCCGTCTGGCTCCTCCGTGACCTCGATCCGAAGATCCTTGGCCCGGGCAGAAGCGGGACCCTGACCCAGCGTTGGCGGCAGGCTGACCCCGCGAGCGGGAAGCACGGTGGCCGCGCGATGGACAGCCTCGCGGGTGTCGCGATTGAAGATCCACACCTCGTGCACCGCGGCGTAGTCGATGGCTGACACGGTGAGACCCACGATGTATCGCGGCGTCATGATGTTCCAGTACTCCCAGCGCTTATTGCGCCCCCAGAACCGGCGCGGCCCAATCCCGCCGGTCCGGATCAGTGGGGAGCGCGCCCAGCCGAGAGCCGCGGGGTTCAGGCGACCGTCGGGAAGGGTGAGCTCGACCGGAGCCGTGATCTCACTGCGAGAGTCTTGTTTGGGGAAACGAGTCGTCGTCGACACGCGCTCCAGCCTAGATGCGGGACTATTCATCCTCGCGCCCGAGCGAGCACGCAGAAGCCCCCGGTCCGTTCTCGGGCCGGGGGCTTCTGGAGAGCAGGTCAGGCGCTGGCGCCGGCCTCCTGGATCTCACTGTGGGACTCGTCGACCGTGATCGTCGAGGGCGCGTCGGTCGCGATGTCAATCTTGCGCGGCTTGGCCTTGGGGCTCACCGGAATCGTGACCGTCAGCACGCCGTGCGCGTAGCTGGCGGCGATGCCTTCGGTGTCGATCCCCTGACCGAGGCTCAGCTGACGCAGGAAGCTGCCGGCCTCACGCTCGCGCGTGATCCACTTGACGCCTTCCTGCGACGTCAGTGTGCGCTCGGCGCGGATCGTCAGCAGCTGACCGTCGACATCCACGTCGACCGAGCCCGGGTCGATGCCCGGAAGGTCGGCCGAGAGGACGTAGTGGTCGCCGTCACGGTAGAGGTCCATCGGCATCTGGCGCGGTCCGCGCCGGTTGCCGTCGAAGAGTGCGTTCGCGAATCGCTCCATGTCGCGGAGCGGGTCGTAGTGTGCCATGTCGTCTCCTTCTGTGAGCGGGGTCGGATGCCGCATCCGACCGAGTTCTTGAAGTTGAGTCCCATCGACTCAACTAGTCACAGATTAGCACTCTAGCCTGTCGAGTGCCAGCTTCGGATGCCGATTTCGCCCCCGTTCGCGCAGGGCGGATCGAGCCCGCGCCACGGGCTCCCGAGCGGCCGCGCTCCCCGCCCGGTATGACGGCTCAGCGGAACGCGGGAATGCCCGTGATCGCCTGCCCGAGCACGAGGGTGTGCATCTCGACGGTGCCCTCATATGTCAGCACTGATTCGAGGTTCGCGGCGTGACGGATGACGGGGTACTCGAGGGAGATTCCGTTTGCGCCGAGGATCGTGCGGGCGGTGCGGCAGATCTCCAGCGCCTCCCGTACATTGTTGAGCTTGCCCAGGCTCACCTGCTGCGGTGTGAGCTCGCCGGCATCCTTGCGGCGACCAAGGTGAAGCGCGAGCAGCAGCCCCTT
>NZ_DBHD01000201.1:0-9500 GCF_002296025.1 Microbacterium sp. UBA837 | reverse complement strand
GGAGGGAGCGGCTTGCGCTCGAACAGCGCGCGGTGGGCGAAACCGGCCAGGAGGCCTCCGACCAGGGGGAACACGATGAACACCCACAGCTGGGCGAGTGCCTCGCCGCCGCCGTAGATGGCAGTCGCGATCGAGCGGGCGGGGTTGACGGAGGTGTTGTCGATCGGGATCGAGACGAGGTGGATCATCGTGAGCGTGAAACCGATGACGAGTCCCGCGAACTTCTCGGCGTTGCGCTGGGGATGCGTGACGCCGAGGATCACGAGCAGGAAGATCGCGGTGAGGAGGATTTCGGCGACGATGGCAGCGCCGAGGCCGAACCCGCCGGGGGATGCTGTGTCGTAGCCGTTGCTCGCGAAGCCGCCATCCTGTGCGGCGCTGAGCCACCCGTCGGGTCCGAACAGCCCGATGAGCACGATGAGTGTCGTGCCGACGGCGCCGCCGATGACCTGAGCGATGAGGTAGCCGGGAACGTCCTTCCACGCGAAGCGTCCGGCTGCGGCGAGCCCGAACGTGACGGCCGGGTTGAAGTGGCCGCCCGAGATCGGACCCCAGGTGTAAATGCCGGCCATCAGGGTTAGTCCGAAGGCGAGGGAGACTCCGAGGAAGCCGACGCCGAGCGAGGTGCCGTTCTCGCTCGCGCCGAAGTTCGCGGCGAACAGGGCGGTGCCGATCGACCCGAACACGAGCAGGAACGTACCCAGTGCCTCGGCGATCAGCTTCGTTGCTGTGCCGGGGGTGGAAGTGGTTTCAGCCATCTCTGGCTCCTTTCATTCGGCCGAAACCTAGCGCTCTCAGGCGAATCACAGGCAAACGACATGCCCCGCGCGTGCGAAATCACCCCGGTTTTCACCTGTGACCCCGCGGTCGGGCCGCGGTTCGCCGTTCAGAGCCGGCCGAGCGCCTTGAGCGCGAGGTAACGGTCGGCAACGCGCGGTGGCAGTTCCTCGGCGGATGCCGACAGGGCATCGACGCCCGCTCGGGAGAGCGCCGTCACCATTCGGTCGGCGTCCCACCGGGCCCGCTCCCGGGCTGCGGCCTCGAACGCATCGGATTGTGACGCCTCGGTTTGCTCCGGCTGGGCCGCGGCGACCAGAACGTGCGTGTGGCTGGGAACGAGGGGGAGAGCGCCGAGGAAGCCGCGCGAGGCCTCCGGATCGTCGTGCGCCGTGAGTACGACGACCATCGAGGGTCGGGTGGTCAGGAGCCGGGCCTGCGCAAAGGCGGCGTCCCAGTCGGTGTCGATGAGCCCGGCATCCACGGCGACCATGGCGTCGACGAGGGCCGGCAGCAGCGCTGCGCCGTCGCGGCCGGTCACCCGGGCACGCACTGCTCGGTCGAACATCAACAGGTGGATGTGATCGCCCGCTTGCGCAGCGAGCGCTGAGAGGAGGAGGGCTGCCTCCATCGCGGCATCCAGTCGCACACCGTCATCGACCCGTGTCGCCGCCGTGCGACCGGTGTCGATGATGATGACGATGTGGCGGTCGCGCTCGGGGCGCCACGTGCGCAGCATCGTGGCGCTGGCCCGGGCCGTGGCGCGCCAGTCGATCGAGCGCACATCGTCGCCGCGCACGTACTCGCGCAGGGAGTCGAACTCGGTGCCCTGCCCCCGGACCTGGACGCTGGTGTTGCCGTCGAGTTCGCGCAGCCGCGCAAGGCGTGAAGGGAGGTGACGCCGCGAGGTGAACGGCGGCAGAACACGGATGCTTCCCGGAACCGCGATGAGTGCGCTCCGACCCGCGAGCCCGAGAGGCCCAGCCGACCGAACCGCGAGTCCGGCGCTGCGCAGTTCTCCGCGCCGGCGCGGCAGCAGCGAGGTGACCACGCGACCCGAAGCGCCCGGGTCAATCCGTATCACCGCCGTTCCGGTAGTAGCGCCAGCCGTCGGCTGCCAGGCGTCTCGGACGCGGATGCGGAGGGTTCGCGTACCTGTATTGACGACTGCTGCCGTCACCTGCGACGGCTGGTCACGCAGCACCTTTGTCGGCCCAGCGCGCGTGATGTTCACCCGACGCGGATTGGGGGCTGACAGCACATCGAGACCCAGCAGGAGGAGGCAGAATCCGAGCCAGGCGGCCGCCCCAGCCCAGGCGGGGATTCCGCCGACCGAGCCGAGGATCACGGGAACAACGCCGGCCCCCACGAGCAGGGGGTACCGACCGGTCACATACATACGGCGCTCACAGCGGGACGCGTGTTTGCTGCAGGATGCTCTGAAGCAGTGCCTCGACCGAGACGCCTTCGAGCTCGGCATCCGGGCGAAGTCGCAGACGGTGCCGCCACGTGGGCAGCAGCATCGTCTGCACGTGGTCGGGGGTGATGGCCGGTGACCCCCCGAGCCACGCCCACGCTTTCGCCGTCGCCAGCAGCGCGGTTGCGGCGCGCGGGCTCGCACCCAGCTGCACGGAGGGGCTCTGCCTCGTCGCCTGCGCGAGGTCGACAATGTAGCCCAGGACGTCGTCCGCGGCTGTCACGTTCCGGACCGCAGCCTGGGCCGCCCGGAGGTCGGCGGCGGTGACGACGGTCTGCACGCCGGCCTCGTCGAGATCGCGCGGCGAGAAACCGTCGGCGTGTCGGCGCAGCACCGTGACCTCCGCGTCGCGCGCGGGCATGTCGACGATGAGCTTCAGGAGGAACCGGTCGAGCTGCGCTTCGGGGAGGGTGTAGGTGCCCTCGTGCTCGATCGGGTTCTGGGTGGCAGCGACAAGGAAGGGATCGGGCAGCGGGCGGGTCACGCCGTCGGTCGATACCTGACGCTCTTCCATCGCCTCCAGCAGGGCCGCCTGGGTCTTCGGCGGCGTGCGGTTGATCTCGTCGGCCAGCAGGATGTGGGTGAAGACCGGCCCCTCGCGAAACTCGAATTCGCCCGAGCGGGCGTCGTAGATGAGCGAGCCAGACACATCGCCGGGCATGAGATCGGGAGTGAACTGCACGCGCTTGGTCTCAAGCCCGAGCGCGCGGCTGAAGGCCCGTACCAGCAGCGTCTTGGCGACACCGGGTACGCCCTCGACCAGGACATGTCCGCGGGCAAGCAGCGCGATCAGGAGGCCCGTGATCGCGGCATCCTGCCCGACGACAGCCTTGCCGATTTCGTCACGTACGCGACCGACGGCGGCTCGGGCGGAATCGTCGGCGGTAGGGGCGTCGGCCGTGGTCGGTGCCGGGTCGGAGGTCGTCATCGGTTGTTCCTTTCAGGGTGAAGTGCCGACCGTGCTGCGGCTTCGAGTCTGCGCAATCGGTCGTGAAGCTCGTCAAGGTCGCGCCGCGACGTCGGGGGTGCGCCGTCCAGGATGGTTCGCGCTTCCTCCCGCGAAGACACCGACACGCTGGCCAGTGCGTCGGCGACTTCTGCTGCCGACGACGACCCCGACAGACCGAGCAGCCGCGCGATCCGCACGCGCGCGCCGTGGCGCAGCAGGGACGCGGCGTGCGCAGTGTCGCCGGATCGTGCGTAGAGGTGCGCCCGCCCCCGCGTCGTCTCTTCGCCGCGCACCGTCACCGGCAGCCGTTCGCCGACAAGCGGTCCGAAACGGATGCCGCGCCAGAGCGCCGCCGCGACGGCGGCCACCAGCATGAGGACGATCACGGGGCTGACCCACGGGGGAGTGAGTTCGCCGAGGGACGGGCTGGCCGGGTCCAGGTCGGTGTCGGCGACGGACGGAACGTACCAGACGAGCGTGGCGTTTCTTCCCATCAGACCCAGCGCGAGGGCGGCATTGCCGTCCTCGGCGAGGTGTTCGTTCGTGAAGAGCGCAGCCCCGTCGACTGCCGACACCCGCTGGGTGCCCGGGACATCGGAGCGGACGGTTTCGCGCACCAGCAGGGCGAAGCCTCCGGCTGCCGGATAGCACTGGGCGGCATCCGTAGCGAGGAAGACCGTTCGCGGACGGATCGCTCCAGCCCGTTGCGCCTCCGGTACCGAGCACTGCGGCTGCACGAGCGCATCGTCGGCGACGCCCACCGCGTTCGCCCCATCGGCTATCAGGCGCAGCGTGCGCGAGCGCGGGTCGATGAGGACGACGTCTGCCGCTGGCGCGGCAAGGGCGGAGATCGCGTCGTCGGAGAGCGCAGGTGCATCGGGGAGCACCAGTGTCGCCGCGCCGTCACGCAGTTCTGCGGCAGCCTGCTCGTGCGAGCGGACTACCCGCACCTCAACGCCCTGCTCGGCCAGGATGCGTGCCAGCGCCCGGGTGCCCGTCGGGGCCGCGGACTCAGGATCGAGCGACTCGCGCTGGCTCCATTCGCCGCCACCGACGATGCTCGCACCGACGATTCCGACCGCGATGAGCCCGACGATGATCGCTATCCATCCGAGTATCGAGCCGCGGCGGGCGCTGGAGGTCGAGAGGTCGGCGCCAGCAACACGCCGCTCGCGGACATCGAGGCTCATGACGCGGGAACCTCGGCGGGTGCGCCCTGCGCGGATTCGAGCCTGGCCAGCGCGCTGTCGGCCGCGGCCACCACGACGTATCCTGTCTCGGTCCCGGGCCGCTGAAGGTAGCGCACGTCCTCGAAGACGGTGGCCGCTTCCCTGGCTCCCGCGCTCACCGGCGCTGCCAGAGCATCTGCGCGCACCGCGAACTGCCGTGCAGTCGTTCCGGGAGCGAGCTCGATCAGTCCCCGTTCGTCCAGGCCGCGGGCTGCTGCCCGGAAGCGCAGCACGATCGCCGTGTCCCAGTCTCGACGGTTCCGGGCAGCCTCGGCTGCCGTCCGCAGCCCCTCGGCGGTTCGATAGTCGATGTCTCCGAACAGTTCTCCGGTGCGGGCTCTTCGCGAGGACGTGCGCCGAGGTACCCCCCACACGAGAATCGCGATGACGATGACAGCGATGGCGATGATGGCGGCGACAAGGGCGAGAATCGCCGCCCACTCCGGCGCGACGTCGGGTGAGAACAGGGAGGCGAGGGCATCCCGGGCCGCCTGTGCGGCTCGGTCGAACCAGGTCGGCTGCGCCGCCTGATAGACCGGATCCGCGAGCTCCTGCACAGCCCAGTCTCGAGCTTGCTCGCCATCCGGAATGAGCGGGATCTCTGAGATCACCGAGGCATCGCCCATGTCGTCTGATCGTCATCGGGTCCGGCGGTCGGGGCCGGCGGCGATTGGTCTGGGGCCGGCGGGACGGCTGCGGGCGACGCGGATGTCTGTTCCGCGGCGGGCGGGGGAACGATCGTGTAGCCCGGCGGAGGGGCGAACGGGGCAGGTTGCCCGTACGCGGTGGGCCAGCGCGGTTGAGCGGCGCGCCCAACGTGAACGACGTACGGGTCGGGGAGGTCGGTGTCTCCCGCGTCTCTGCGATCTACGTACTCGAGGAGGTCGAGGTCCAGGCCCTCGTGCCGCATCCGACAGTCGATGTACACGAGTCCCGCGGCGGTGGATTGCACGATGACCGCGACCGACTGGATGAGAAGCGTCACGATCTGCGTGAGACCGAGGGTTGCGACAACGCCGATGATCGCCGCTGCGCTCTCATCACCAGTGGGGGCGATCACCGTTGTCAGCGCGGAGGCGAGGAACGAGAACGGGATGCTGACGACCTGTGCGACGGCACCGAAAACGAGCGATACGAGCACCAGGATTCCCAGGATCACCCAGAACCGGCCCCGTGAGAGCCGCCATGAGCGACCGAGCGCCGCCCCCAGCGACGTGTGCTCGACGATCAGGACCGCCGGAACGAGCAGAAGCTTCACGGCGAGCCAGAGGCTGAGGGGGATGGCAGCGAGGATCACCAGGATTCCGAGGATGACCGCGGCGGCGGGAACGGCGACAGCGAGCACGGCGATCAGACCACCGACGATGATCACGATCACGCCGATCGCGAGCGAGAGAAGGATCGTGTAGCCGATCAGTCGCCAGGCCACGGGCCGCACACGCTGCCACAGCATCCGCAGCGTCATCTTTTCGGCCACCGCAGCGTGCAGAACGTCGGAGATCACCACGGCCTGAACGAGAACACCAACCGCACCAGCGAGAAGACCGAGCACCAGGCCCGACAGCGCGGTGAGCGTTATCGATCCCGTCAAGACGGCATCCCACTCGTCGGTGCCCGCCGGCACCGTGTCCAGCCGTGAGAAGCTTGCGAACGCGATTCCCGAGATCGCAATGGTTACGACAAGGTATGCGACGGTCTGCACGACCATCGCGAACCCCAGCAGCACCTTGGGGTTGTGCCGCAGCGCCGAAAACGAACGACCCAGAATCGTGCCGAACGTCAGCGGCTGCAGCGGGATGATCCCGGGCCGCGGCGCAGGCGTCCAAGACGGGTACGCGGTCACGGGTTCCTCCTACAGGCTGGAATCGACGCGAGTTTCCATCGTGTCACACGGGACGCAGACCCGCTCATGCCAGTTACCATCGCGTCGGGCGTGCCACCCGCCGCCCGAGCCGGCACCGACGCGCGCGCGAATCAACGGCGTGCGCACAGGTGGAGTCGACTACTCTCGGGGGAAGCACACGCGGCCGCCTGCCGCCAGTGCGCAGGCTGGACGCAAGGAACGAAGGCGCGATGAACTCACGCATCCTGGTTGTCGACGACGACACCGCACTGGCGGAGATGATCGGGATCGTGCTGCGCACGGAAGGGTTCGACACGGTTTTCTGCGCCGACGGAAACGCCGCTGTGGACACCTGGCGCGCGGAACGCCCCGACCTCATCCTGCTCGATCTCATGCTTCCCGGTCGCGACGGCATCGAGATCTGCACGGCTATTCGTGCCGAGTCGGGCATCCCGATCATCATGCTGACGGCACGCACCGACACCGCGGATGTCGTCCGCGGGCTCGAATCCGGTGCTGACGATTACATCGTCAAGCCGTTCAACCCGAAAGAGCTCGTGGCCCGCATCCGGACCAGACTGCGCCCCGGCGGGCAGCCGTCGCAGGAGACGCTGCGGATCGGGAATCTGACGATCGATGTCGCGGGCCACGAAGTACGACGCGGTGATGACGTGATCTCGCTCACGCCCCTGGAGTTCGAGCTCCTGGTCGCGCTTGCCTCCAAGCCGCAGCAGGTGTTCTCGCGGGAGATGCTCCTCGAGCAGGTCTGGGGCTACCACTACAAGGCCGACACGCGCCTGGTCAATGTGCACGTGCAGCGGCTGCGCGCCAAGGTGGAACTCGACCCCGACAACCCGCGCATCGTGACGACAGTGCGCGGTGTGGGCTACCGGGCCGGTGCTGTGGAGTGAGCGTCGTCGACGATCGGGCCGCGTGCAGCGGTCGCGTGAGGTGAGACAGTGGGCTCCCGAGGGGCCGCCGAGCCGTCGTTTCGTCCGCTGATCTGGCGGCGCAACTGGAGGGCGTGGCCCGACAACCTCGTGCACCTGTGGCGACGCTCGCTGCGGTTTCGCACACTCTCGGTGACGATCGTGCTGACAGCTTTCGCCATCCTGATCGCCGTGACCTGGACGGCCCTGGCTATTCAGGATGATCTTTTCGCGTCCCGGCGCGACGAAGTCACCGAGCAGGCGCTTCGCGCAACGGCATCCGCGCAGACAGTGCTCGACGGAGCCGACACGCAGGGGGACCCGGCACAGATCCAGCGCGTGTGGCTCGGGTTGCGCACTGCCCTGCAGCAGCAATCGTCGACCGACATGATCGCGACGTTCCGGATCGGGGCCTCTGATCCCGCTGCGCAGGCATACCGCGTCGGCGAGTTCGACACGGCGATCATTTCCGAGGGCCTGCGTGAGAAGGTGCGAGCCGACGCCAATCAGCAATGGTGGCAGTCTGTCGCCCTCGACGCCGCAGGCACCCCGGGCATCGTCGTGGGGCAGCAGCTGATCTTCCCGCAGGTCGGCGACTTCGAGGTCTACTACGCGTATGGCCTTGAGGGAGCTGATCAGACCCTGCGGTTCGTGCAGGCCACACTGTGGGTCGTAGGGGTTGCCCTGGTCCTGCTCATCGGGGGCATCGCCTGGTTCGTGCTCCGCTCGGTAACCACTCCCATCGGTGAAGCTGCACAGACCAGCGCAAAGCTCGCGGCGGGGGAGCTGGGGGTCCGGCTGCCGGTGCGTGGCGAAGACGAGCTCGCGACGCTGGGCGAGTCCTTCAACGCCATGGCGGACAGCATCGAGACGCAAATCAAGGAGCTTGCCGATCTGTCGCTCGTGCAGCAACGATTCGTCTCCGATGTCTCGCACGAGCTGCGAACCCCGCTGACCACTATTCGGCTGGCCGCCGACATGCTGAACGACCGTCGGGATGATTTCGATCCGGCGACAGCGCGCGCCGCCGAGTTGCTTGCCGCTCAGGTCGAGCGCTTCGAAGTGCTTCTGAGTGACCTCTTGGAGATCAGTCGGTACGACGCGGGATCCGTGCAGCTTGAACTGGAGCCGACGAGCCTTGCCCACGTCGCGGAGGACGTCATCGCGTCAATGGAGCAGATCGCTCACCAACACAACACTGATCTACGCTTGGTCGCCCCCGGCGGTTACTCGCCCGTGGACATGGACGCCCGGCGCGTGCGCAGGATCCTGCGGAATCTGATCGGCAACGCGATCGAACACGGGGAGGGTAAGCCGGTCGTGGTCACCGTGGACAGTAATCAGCAGGCCGTCGCCGTTGGGGTGAGAGACTTCGGAATGGGCATCGCCGCCGAGGATGCCGCACGCGTGTTCGATCGGTTCTGGCGCGCCGATCCGTCCCGCAAGCGAACCCTCGGCGGCACGGGACTGGGCCTTGCGATCTCGCTCGGTGACGCGAAGCTGCACGGGGGAGACCTGGCAGTGTGGTCGGAACCCGGACGCGGTGCCCACTTCGTGCTCACTCTTCCACGCGGCGCGCACCGGACGGGGCCCGCGGCGCTTCCGTTGGACTCGCCGATTCCGCTCGACCCCGGTGACGAGAACACGGTCGACGCTTTCGAACACACCCAGCCGATCTCGACGATTCCGAGCGGCGATCGGGCGGCGGGGGGCGGATCATGAGGCGGCTCATCGGCACCGTGCTGGCGATACTCGGCATCCTGGTGCTCTCCGCTTGTGCGGGACTTCCTGTCAGCGGTCCTGTCACGGCCGGCCGGCCCGTCGACGAGGTACGCACCGGACCCGAGGTGCGCTTCTTCCCGGACGGACCGCAGCCGGGCGCCACCCAGGAGGAGATCGTCGAGGGTTTCCTGCTCGCAGGGTCCGGGTCTAGCGCTGACTGGGCAACCGCCCGGTCCTTCCTGGCGCCCGCGATCCAGTCCTCATGGGACCCCTCAGCCGGTGTGGCGGTCGTGCCCACCGGCGAAATCGTTGCGCAGCCAGCGGTCGACGACACCGTGAAAGTCATCCTCGCTCCCGTCGCCAGCGTCGATGCGACGGGCCGCTACGAGCCGGCTCTGGGCGGCACCGCGACACTCGCGTTCGAGCTGATACAGGTCGCAGGCCAATGGCGGATCTCCAAGGCTCCCGACGGGATCGTCCTGGACGAAAGCGTGTTCGGGACAGTGTTCCATCGTTACTCCGTGATGTACTTCGATACCTCGTGGACCTATCTCGTTCCCGACGAGAGATGGTT
>NZ_DBHD01000128.1:0-2748 GCF_002296025.1 Microbacterium sp. UBA837 | reverse complement strand
CGGCTGTGCCGAAGGAGCGTGCCTCCCTCCGGAGCACGGGAGTGAAGGAGTCCTGCGACGATGCGGTTGCGGGCGTGGAAATAGGCCTGCCAATCGATGGTGTCGTCTTTACCGACCCACGACACATGCCACAGGGCGATGCCGGGTACTGAAACCGTGGGGAACCCTGCCTCGCCAGCGCGGAGGCAGTACTCGGCGTCATCCCACTTGATGAACGCGGGCAGCGCGAGACCGATCTCACGGACCGTCTCCATCGGGATCAGGCACATCCACCAGCCGTTGTAGTCCGAGTCCAATCGCTGGTGCAGGATCTTCGTCTGGCGTAGGTTGCTTGCGCTGAAATCGTGGGGGAACTCCTCCTGGTAGAGAGTGCGCCACATGAACGGGACCTCATCTACGACCTCTGCCCACGCGTGCAGCT
The DNA here is from genome assembly GCF_002296025.1 of Microbacterium sp. UBA837. NCBI lineage: Bacteria > Bacillati > Actinomycetota > Actinomycetes > Micrococcales > Microbacteriaceae > Microbacterium > Microbacterium sp. UBA837. The sequence goes on along the minus strand of NZ_DBHD01000128.1, from coordinate 2,327 downwards.
TCGGGCGATCCAGCAGGTCGAACATGTGCGCACCCACGATCGTGGGTCGGGTGGCATATCGACCGAACACGATGGAGCGACGGAGGGATTCGGGCTCGATGAGAACATCGTCGTCGAGGAGTTGGACGAAGTCGCTCTCGGGCCGGTCGAGGGTTTCCAGCATTGCCCGGGAGAACCCACCCGATCCGCCGAGGTTGGGCTGGCGGATGATCTGTAGGGTCTCCCCGAGCCGTTCGCTGAGCTCGTGGTGCTCCGGTCGGTCGGCGACGAGGTCGGTGCCCTGGTCGATGACGAAGATCCGGTCGACGAGCTCGAGGACGTCGGGGCTGTCGGCCAGACTCGCCAGCGTCTGCACGCAGTAGTCGGGCTTGTTGAAGGTCGTGATGCCGAGGCTGGCTTTGCCGGTGCGAACGGGCTCCTGCTCGGTGGTCCACTCCGCGCCCTCGAACACTGCCGCGCTCTCGTCGGCCACGATGTCGAACCAGATCCAGCCGCCGTCGCTGTAGCGATCAAGCGTCAGATCGAAGTGCGCTTCCGAGTCGCCGGTGACTTCGCGAGTATCGAGACGCTGTCGGACTCCGTTGCCGTTAGATCGATACACCAGCACGGTTGCTGGACCGCTGGTGCGAACGGTCAGCCGGATGTCACGAACCACCGTCCAGTGCTGCCAGTAGGAGGCGGGGAAGGCGTTGAAGTAGGTGCCCAGTGACACGCGCCGCCCGGCGACGATACGGGCGCGACGGCGGTCGAGGATGTTGCCCAGGTGGGCCCGGCTCGATACGCGCACGGGCTGCTCGTCGATCACCGACCAGATTTCGGGGTCGGCGTAGAGCGGCAATAGGTCAGGGTCGCGTTCGAGGGGGAACACGACGTTCTGAAGGACGTGGGTCACCAAGCAAGTCTCCGGTCAGACGAAGGGTGGCTGATCGAGGCCGAGACCGTAGCCTACCTTCCCGTCCTTGACGCTTTCCGTGCGGCGCGCGTGATCGCGTGGCTGCAGCTTCGCCAGGAACAGCACGGTCAGCATCCATCCCCACAGCAGGAGCGGGCTGGATTCGGTGATCCCCTGGATGACGACGATGACGCCGACGGCGACGGGGAGGAGCGACACGGTGGCGGTGACCCGGTCGTCCCGACGCTGCCACCGGTGGTGCCGCACCGCGAAGACCCACGTGCGCCACACGAACAACACGTACAAGCAGGCGAGGAGCACCACCCCGACAACGCCTAACTGGAACCACACGTCGACCCACACGCTGTGCGCCTGGATGATGTGCAGCCCTCGGGGCATGACGATCCAGTCGGAGAACGCCGGGTCCCAGGGGATCCATGGTGTCGCGAAACCGTTGCCGACGACCGGCTGGGCGGCGCCGCGGGCGAACACGAGATCCCAGATCTCTGTGCGGTCGGTGAGGTCTGCGTCGCGGCCAAGGAACGACAGGATGCCGCGCCGCATCGCCCACGCGAGGCCCGCCGCGACCGCGCCGAGCGCTGCCGCCGCGAGATAGACCCGCATGCGACCCGACGTCGTGCGCGCCGTACGTGCCGCCAGCAGGATGACAAGCGCGATGGCGAGGGCGATGGTCGCGATGAACGCCGTCGCCGATTCGGTGCGAACGAGGAGGTACACCGATGCGGCGAGCGTGACCCCAAACACCCCGCGACGGCGCGGCTCGATGGCCAGGCGGATGCTGAGCACGACGACCGCGAGCAGCGCCAGCATGGCGAGCAGATTGGCGTTGCCGACGATTCCGTCGAGGCGGCCGCCGGTGAACAGCTGGGCGTTCGTCCAGATGTCGCTGCGCTCGGTCTGCGCATCCACGGCGGCGAACTCGATCCCGACCGGACCGCCGACGATCAGCGCGGCCCACGCCTCGAAGAGCACCGATAGCGCCATAACGGCGGCCAACGCCCAGGCGAGTGCCGAGACGAGCTGGCGCCAGGTCAGCATCGCAGCGAGGGCGATGGCGACCAGCGTTGTCGCTGCCAGCAGGGTCCAGGTCAGAGCGGTGGTCTCCGGCCAGCGGGACCAGGCGATGCTGGCGGCTGCCCATCCCGTGAAGGCGAGCGCGGTCCACGGGAGAGCGCGCCACTGCGGGGCACGGATGACGCGCACGGCGATGACCGCGACTCCCGCGCACGCGATGACGCCGACGGCAGCGGCGGCGGGTGCGCCGAACGCCGCCGCCCATCCGGGTGCCGTGAAGGCGGTGAAGAAGACTACGCCGGCCCACAAGTGTGGCGCGAAACGCAGGGGGATCGTGGTGGAAGGGGCGACGACAGGAAGGGTGGCCGTTGGGGCTCCGAAAGCCGTCATCGCTGCCCAC
>NZ_DBHD01000104.1:18643-27856 GCF_002296025.1 Microbacterium sp. UBA837 | reverse complement strand
GACGGCGACCGCGACGCCTCGTCTGTGTTGACGCGGTATTACGCGGAGGCCGGGACTCCTGGCTCGATGTAGCGCCGAGGGGGTCGCTACTGGTCGGTTCCGACGTTGTGTTCAACCCAGTCGCGCAGATGCTTCAACGGGGCGGCTGCGCTGTGTCCGAGGTCAGTAAGTTCGTACTCCACGCGAGCGGGAACCTCGGGGTAGACGGTGCGAGTGAGCAGGCCGTGGTCTTCGAGACGCTTGAGGGTCTGGGACAGCACCTTGGGGCTGACGCCTTCCAAGCGTCGTTTGAGTTGCCCGTTGCGTTGCGGCCCGTCTTCGAGCGCACCGATGGCCAGGGCGCTCCACTTGTTGGCGAGCAGGTCGAGCATGTCGCGGCACGGACACATGGCCGCGTACACGTCGTTCCGGTCGCACTCATCCACGGTCTGACTCATACGTTCATGGTATCCGATGGGTACTAGGTTGCCTTGACGGTAACCAGTAGGTCTGGGGAACCATAATTGGCATGACGGCTACGACTGCGATCGGATACGAGAAGAACCTCCCCGCCACCGACCCCGAGGCGCTGACCGCCCGCGAGGTCGAGGTGCCCGAACTTGGACCGCATGACTTGTTGGTCGAGGTCGAGGCGGTCTCGGTGAACCCGGTCGATGTGAAACTGCGGGAAGGCGCTCCTGCGAACGGGTTCAAGGTGCTCGGCTTCGACGCCGCCGGTACGGTGCGCGAGGTCGGCTCAGCGGTGACGCTGTTCGCTCCGGGTGACGAGGTGTACTACGCGGGCAGCATCGACCGGCCAGGTACGAACCAGCGCCTGCATGTTGTGGATGAGCGGATTACGGGGCGCAAGCCGCAGGTGCTGTCGTTTGCCGACGCTGCTGCGCTGCCGCTGACGGCGATCACCGCCTGGGAGACCCTGTTCGAGCGGCTCGCCCTTACCGAGGACTCGACCGGCACCCTGCTGGTGATCGGCGCGACCGGCGGAGTCGGATCGATCATGCTGGCACTGGCCGACGCGCTCCTGCCGAACGTCACCGTGATCGCCACCGCCTCCGACGATGAACGCTCCGCCTGGGTGCGCAACCTGGGCGCGGAGCATGTGGTGAACCACCGCGACGACCTGGCTGAGCAGGTGCTCGCCGTCGCGCAGGATGGCGTGGACTGGCTGTTCACCGCGCATTCCGCGGGGCAGATCGAAACCTATGCGCGGATCGTTCGAGCGTTCGGGCATATTGTCGCCATTGACGACGGTCCGCGCGACGTGTTCCCGCTCAAGGGCAAGAGCATCGCTTGGCACTGGGAACTGATGTTCACCCGCCCGCTCAGGCAGACCCCGGACATGATTGAACAGCACCAGCTCCTGAACACTGTCGCTGACCTTGTAGATCAGGGCCGCATCCGCACCACGGCCACAACGACACTCGCGCCGATCTCACCGACCACACTCCGCGAGGCGCACGAGTTGGTCGAGAACGGCCGCACAGTCGGCAAGGTCACCGTCCACAGATGGGAGTAGACTGAAACCGCGCGCACGCGCATGTTCACAGGCGAGTGCGTTTGCAGAACCTCGGCTAGCCGAGTTCGAGTTCCTCGCGGACGTACTTCGCAGGCAGCACGAGAGCTTTACCGTGGGGCTTGTCGCCGCGCCCCAGCCGCCGCACGGCGAGCGAGCCGTCGTCGTAGCGGCGGGCAACTTGCCAGCGGTCACCGTTCTTGACCCACGCCCTGCCGGTGGACAGGCGGCGGTCGTTGAGTCGAGTGACGACGAGATCGCCGACGCCTGCGGTGGTGCCGTCGTGCAGACGCACACCGTCCACCTCGACCTGCCCGGTCTCGATGAGGTCGGCGCGGGCGCGCTCGTTGAGCTGGGCGACCATCTCGCCGGTGCCCGCGATCATCAGTGTGCGCAGGCCCGCGGCGCGGTCGCTGCGCCACGCCTCGTAGATCGTGTCGAGCATCGTCTCGGCGTCACCGCCCGCCAGTCTGCCCCGCTCCTGGTACTCGTCCAGCGCATCGGTGCGTCCGTGTCGCAGGCCGAGGCTGGCGTTCTTCTCCCAATCGTTGGCGAAGCGTCTCACGTCGGTGAGTTCGGGAACGCTCTGCCGGTGACGCACGAGCATCCCGAACGCCCCGCCCGTCTCGACCGCGCTCAGCTGCGCCCAATCGCCGATGAGCACGACCTTGGCGCCGACCTCGGCGGCGTGCTCGGCGATGCGATCGAGCGCGAGAGTGCCGGCAAGGGAGGACTCGTCCACGAGCACGAGCTGCCCGGCTTCGAGGTTCCAGCGCCCGAGATGGTGTTCGTAAAGGAACTTCGCGGTGTTCTCCGCCCGCACGCCGAGCGAGTCGCCGAGCACTTCGGCGGCAGCCGCTGACGGTGCGAGGCCGATCACCGAGTCGCGTCCGTGCGCGGCTGTCCATGCTCGGTGCAGGGCACGTAGCGCGGTGGTCTTGCCGGAACCGGCGGGGCCGACCAGTAGATCGAGGCTCAGCCCGGAACGGGCGATGCGGGTGATAGCGACGGCCTGGTCGGGGTCGAGCCGGACGCCCCTGATCTTGCGCGAGGTGTGCCGCGCGACGAGCCGCGCCGTCAGTGCTGGAGCGCCGGTGTGCTGGCTGTGCGTGAGGAGGCGCTGCTCGGCGTCGAGGATGTCTTGGCTGGAGTAGGCGATCTGATCGACCGGCTGGAACCTGTTGCCCTCGTCCTCGACGTAGTGAGCGGGTACGGCACGGTCGTAGTCCGGGGTGAGGCGCAGGGATTCGGCTTCGGCGTGCGCGACGATCTGATCGAGCACCTGGAGACGGGCGTCGGTGGTTGCGAAGCGGACGCCCATGATCTGCCGCATGGTCTCGGCGTGCAGGTTGAAGCGCCCCCAGGTTGCGCGCCGGTTCGCCACGCTCATCCGCACCACCGAGGCGAGATCCTCGATCTGCTCCAGCCCGAGGTCGTCCGCGCGCAGCCGGGCTTCGGTCGTACCCCGGTCGAGCAGGTGCTGCGCCCACGTGGGTGCGTCCTCGCTGAGCACGACCTCGGCACGCGCCCGCCAGTCGGTGGTGAGGGCGGCCAGCGAGTACAGTTCTTTCTCTGGTCGCGTCTCCAAGGTCGCCTGTTGCCGGAGCTTCGCAATCGTCGCCGCTGAGGGTTGCCTCCCGTGCTCGGCGACGTACTGCTCGATCAGCCGGTTCTTGACCTGCTCGATGCCCTCCCCGCCGTCGCTGCCACCGGTGGTGCGTCGGGAGAACTCCGTGATCAGTGCCGCCGGTACGCCCTCGATCTCCCACCCGGTGTTGCGGTCTTTGCCCCGGTCGACGGGCACCCACGTCACGCCGAGAAACCGCGCGGTGTGATCCGTGAGAAAGGCGTTGTACGACTCCGAGAGAGCGACAGCGGCCTTGTGCAGTCGGCGGGAGTCGAGGGTGCGCCACCGCCCATCTACGCCCTGCACCTTGTTCGACACCACGACGTGCGTGTGTAGTTGCGGGTCGGCGGCTCGGGAGTCGTAGTGGTCGAACGCGGTGGCGATTACGCCCACGATCGGCATCTGCGCGATACCGCCCGCGCCGACGCGGGTTGCGGCGACGCGCTCTTCCAGCAACGCGATGGTGTCGCGCATTGCGGCGTGATGCGCCTGCGCAATCAGGGCTTGCGTGCCCGCGTCGGCCACGCCCCAGATCGCGCTGACCGACTTCGGTGGGGAGAACGTCAGGTCGAACCCTGCAACGGCGGTGCGCGGCTTCTTCGCAACCTCTTCCTCACGGATGCGCTGCACCGCTTCTGCCCGTGTCTCGCCTCGCAAGTCGGGGTCGAGTCGTGCAATGCGCGCCGCAATCCGCTCGCGTGGGGGTTGCAACGAGGGGAACCTCTTGCCGAGCTTCTCCCCGGTGACCGGGTGGATGCCCTCACCCAGCAGTCGGGCCAGGTGTTCCTCGGTCACCGTGTCGCCCTCGGCCAACGCCGGGGTGCGCCCGTCGTCGAGGCTCGTCAGTCCGGTGCCCACCCAGCTTCCGGGTGGGCAGCCGGTCTCGGTGTAGTACCGGGTCAGCGGGCTGCTCATCTCGCGGTCGCCGTCGCCGACGACGACCGATTTCAGCAGGTACTCGTAGCCCTTGCCGGACGACATGACCCGGATGGTCATCACCACGACGGCCCCTCCCCGAGACCGTCACGGGAGGGGCGATCTCGGGGGTCAGGTGCGCGCGCAGCGCGCGGCTCGCACTCTTAGTGCCAGACGTGTGGGGAGAAATGACAGCTCATCGGCGAGCATCTAGAGAGTCAGCCAAAAACGTCGGCAGTGCATCAGCCGATGAGGTATCGGCCTGCCCGCGTCAACATCAGTACAGCGACGCATCAAGACCGGCCTTAATCACGCGGAGAGGAAGGTACGTTCCTCTCCGGGGTCGCGAACCCGGCGATCAGGGGCAGGCCGAGGAAGAAGAGCAGGGGCAGGGTCTGCGAGCGCTGGCGGCGGTGACGAGAAGCAGTGTCTGGGCATTTTGCTCGCTGTATCGAAGGATGTCAATATAGGAGGGTGTCGATTCAAGGGGTTGAAGCACGCCGTCGTGGTGTCTCTGGACGCATGTCGAGTTTGGATCGGTGGCTGCCGGTCTGGATCGGCCTGGCGCTGGTCGCCGGGCTGTTACTTGGTCGGCTGGTGCCCGGCGTCTCCCATCTGCTGGCGCGGCTCGAGGTCGGCGGCATCTCGGTGCCGATCGGTCTGGGCCTGCTGGTGATGATGTACCCAGTGCTGGCGAAGGTCCGCTACGACAAGATCGCCGCCGTCACAGGTGACAATAAGCTGTTGGTGTCCTCGCTCGTGCTGAACTGGCTGCTCGGCCCGGCGGTGATGTTCGCTCTCGCCTGGGTGTTCCTGCCCGATCTGCCCGAGTACCGTACCGGCCTCATCATCGTCGGCCTGGCACGTTGCATCGCGATGGTGGTGATCTGGAACGACCTGGCCTGCGGCGACCGGGAAGCAACCGCGGTACTGGTGGCGATCAACTCGATCTTCCAGGTCATCGCGTTCTCGTTCCTCGGCTGGTTCTACCTCACCGTCCTCCCCGGCTGGCTCGGCCTCGGTACCCAAGGCCTGGATGTGTCGGTCGGGCAGATCGCCCTCAACGTGCTGGTCTTCCTCGGCGTGCCCCTGATCGCCGGGTTCGCGACCCGCTGGACCGGCGAGAAACGCAAGGGGCGCGAGTGGTACGAGGAGAAGTTCGTCCCCAGGATCAGCCCATGGGCGCTCTACGGGCTGCTGTTCACTATCGTGCTGCTGTTCGCGCTCCAAGGCGACGCGATCACGTCCAACCCGCTCGACGTCGCCCGCATCGCCCTGCCACTGTTCGTCTACTTCGCGCTCATGTGGTTCGCCGGGCTTCTGCTCGGCAAGGGCATGGGCCTCGGCTACGCCCGCTCGACGACGCTGGCGTTCACCGCGGCGGGAAACAACTTCGAACTCGCCATCGCCGTGGCGATCGGCACCTTTGGGGCGACTTCCGGTCAGGCGCTGGCAGGGGTGGTTGGCCCGTTGATCGAGGTGCCTGTCCTGGTCGGCCTCGTCTACGTCTCCCTCTGGACCGCACATGCTTGGTTCCGCACCGACCCCTACGCCGCAGAAATGAGGACAACATGACCGATGCTGCTGCTGTTCCCGGTTCTGAGTTCGGCATGCCCAGTGCGACAGGAGCGATGAGCGCCGAGGACGCCGCCGAGCTCTCGGCTCTGTTCAAGGCTCTAGCCGATCCACTGCGCCTGCGGATGCTCTCCGCCGTGGCGTCCGACCCGCGCGGCGAGTGCTGTGTGTGCGACCTGGCGAGTCTCGCCGAGGTCTCCCAGCCGACGATCTCGCATCATCTGAAAGTGCTCAAAGACGCCCAGGTACTGACCGCCGAACGGCGGGGCACATGGGTCTGGTACCGGGTCGTCCCCGGCAGAGAGACGGCCATCAGCACTCTGCTGAGGGCGCTGAACCCGAGTCTGCACCTGATTCCCGAAGGGAGCCTGGCATGAGCGACTACCGGCCCACGGTGTTGTTCGCTTGCGTCCACAACGCCGGGCGCTCCCAGATGGCCGCCGGCTACCTGCGTCACCTGGCCGGTAGCCGGATCGAGGTACGTTCGGCGAGGTCGCTGCCCGCGGAGCAGATCAATCCGGTCGCAGTGGAGGCGATGCGCGAGGAAGGCATCGACATCACCACCGGGCAGCCGAAAGCCCTCACTACCGAGGGTGTGAAGGCCTCCGACGTGGTCATCACGATGGGATGCGGTGACATCTGCCCCATCTTCCCCGGCAAGCGCTATGAGGACTGGCAGTTGGACGATCCCGCGGGACAGGGAATCGACGCCGTCCGTCCGATCCGGAACGAGATCGAGTGCCGCGTTCGTGACCTCACTACCGACCTACTCGGCCCGCGGGAGTCCGATGAGTGAGCGTGCCGAAGTCGTCGTGATCGGCGGCGGCCAAGCAGGCCTGGCCGCCGGCTACTACCTGCGCCGGGCGGAGTTGGACTTCGTGATCCTCGACAGGCAGGACCATCCGGGCGGGGCCTGGCAGCATGGCTGGGACTCGCTGCGGCTGTTCTCCCCTGCCGAGTACAGTCCGCTGCCAGGATGGCGGATGCCGCACCAGGAGGGCGAGACCTTCCCCACCGCTGGCCACGTCGTGAAATACCTGCATGATTACGAGCAGCGCTATGAACTGCCCGTGCGCCGGCACATCCAGGTCAGCGGCGTCCGCGCCAACGACCGCGGACTGAACATAGAGACCGATCACGGCAACTGGCACACCGCGTTCGTCATCAGCGCCACCGGTACCTGGGACACACCCTTCGTGCCCGCCTATCCAGGTATCGCCGAGTTCACGGGAGAGCAGCTGCACACCGTCGATTACTCCTCCCCGGAGCGGTTCCGTGGCCGGCGGGTCCTCATCGTCGGAGGAGGCAACTCCGCAGCACAGATCGTCGCCGAAGTCTCCATGGTCGCCGAGACGACGTGGGCCACCCTGCGCCCACCCCGTTTCATGCCCGACGACGTCGACGGCCGCGTCCTCTTCGACGTTGCCACCAAGCGCGAGGTAGCTCGGAAGACAGGGGCATCTGCCGCTGGCGTCTCCGGGCTCGGCGACATCGTGATGGTCCCCAGCGTCCGTGCTGCCCGCAACCGCAGCGTGCTCCATCCCCGCCCCATGTTCGACCGTCTCACCGGCGAGGGCGTGGCCTGGGACGACGGCGTCGCCGCGTCCTACGACGCGATCATCTGGTGCACCGGCTTCCGCCCCACGCTGGACCACCTTGGCCCCCTGGGTCTGAGCCGCAAGAACGGCGTGCCCAGGACCATCGGCACACGCTCCGTCGACGAGTCCCGCCTGCACCTGCTTGGGTACGGGGACTTCACCGGATTCGCCTCAGCCACGCTGATCGGTGCAGGCAGGACCGCCAAGGACGCCGTCCGCGACATCACCAGCCGCCTTCCCCCTACAGGTCGGGGATCGCAAAACCCATAAAACATCAGTGACGGCTTGTATTACAAGCCAGGGCTTGTTAGTGTAGAGGCATGACTTCACCGATCCAGATTTCTCCCGTGGTCTCGGACCTGTCGGCCAGAGAACGAGCCACCTACTTGACCCCCACCCTGTCGGCATTGGCCGACGAGAACCGGCTGACGATCGTTCTAAGCCTGGCCGATGGTGCCATGACGAACAAGCAGCTCCAGGAGGCAACCGGTCTGAGCCAGGCGCTGGTCAGCCATCACGTCTCCGCTCTGCTCAAGGCGGGGCTGATCGAAGTGGCCCCGCAGGGCCGGTCGAACCTCATTTCGATCTGCTGCGAACAGTTGGCCGCTCCAGTCCAGTGGCTGGCCCACCTTGCCACGCTGACTCCCGCCGGGCAGCGGGCCTGCTGCACCGAGGCCGAGATCCCGGCACACAGTGCGGTGACCGATGCTGACTGACACACTCGGAACCTTCGCACTGCTGCTGGGCCAGCTGCTGGCCCTGTTCCTCGTCGTCTCGACCGCCGTCGCGCTGATCAACCGGCGATTCGGGCCGGAGAAGATACGTGACTGGATGAGCAGCGGGAGGGTCCCCGGACCGGTCAAGGGACTGCTTTTGGGGGCGGTGACTCCGTTCTGCTCCTGCTCGACACTGCCGATGCTGGTCGGAATGCTCAACGCCGGGGTCGCCTTCCAGACAGCGATGACCTACCTCATCGCCTCGCCGCTGCTCAACCCCATCATCGTCGGCGGCATCGGGATCGTCTTCGGATGGACGACCGCCATCGTCTACACGCTCTTCACCCTGGCCGTCTCACTGATCATCCCGTGGGTATGGCGCGGCCTGGGCCTGGAGAAGGCGCTCAAGCGCGTGCGCGTGCAGGGCGAGAAGACGCCCGAGCCGTGGAAAGGCCTGCGTGGCGAGATGCCCGGAGCGCTCCGCCAAGCCTGGACCGATCTGCGCCCCCTGCTTGTGCCCATGCTCATCGGCGTGTCGATCGGAGCCGCGATCTACGAGTTCGTCCCCGAGGACCAGCTGACCGCCTTCGCCGGAGCCAACATCTGGTGGGCGGTGCCCCTGGCCGCGGTCATCGGCATCCCGCTCTACATCCGCCTGGAGACCATGCTCCCGGTCGGGCTGGCCCTCCAGTCCGCCGGTGTGGCCCTCGGCCCGATCTTCGCCCTGATGATCGGCGGGGCCGGGGCCTCCGCACCGGAGGTATCGATGCTCACGGCGATCTTCAAGCCACGGCTTCTCGTGGCATTCGTCGTCACCATCCTGGCCGTGGCGATCGCTGGCGGGTACATCCTCTCGATCACCGCCTGACCACCCAGAACCGCACTGTGAACCCAACAAAGGAAAGGAACCACCATGGGACTTAAAGACCTGTTCACTGGACGCTCTAAGAACGAGCAGTCAGACTGCTGTAACGTCGAGATCGTTCCGGCCGATGAAGACGATAGGCAGCAGAACACCAGCGCTGAGGCACCTCAGCAAGCGAACGAGCATTGCTGCCAGGACGCCAAGGCAGAAGGTTAGTTCCCCGCAAGCCTTCAGGGCTGCCGTAGGAAGTAAAGGCGAGGGCCTCNNNCACCATCCTGGCCGTGGCGATCGCCGGCGGCTACATCCTCACGATCACAGCCTGATCCCCACAACTGTCCCCCGTAAACCCACCACAGGAAAGGAACCACCATGGGACTGAAAGACCTGTTCACCGGACGCTCGAA
>NZ_DBHD01000104.1:0-18479 GCF_002296025.1 Microbacterium sp. UBA837 | reverse complement strand
TAGGAAGTAAAGGCGAGGGCCTCGTCGTGGCGAGGCCCTCGCCTTTACTTCCTACCCCCTAACTGGCTCGGTGTAAGTCCGCGCACCTACGTCGTGATCCTGCGTGCTCAATGGCCTCATCGCTTGGTTACAGCATTTATCAGACACGCCCTGGACCCGGATGGATAGGCGGCGTGGCGTAGGTATGGAATGACAGAGCCGACTCCAAATCTGGCCGATTCTGCGTCTGCTGCCGCGTACGCGTTCGCGCCACTCCTTGCCCGGACACGAACGGTTCATCGTCCTGTCGGGCCAGTGGCATATGACTGCGTGAAGATCATCGTCGTGCGTGACGGGAGCGCGTTCTTGTTCAGTGAATTCGGCCAGCAGCCCGTGAATACCGGCGACGTAGTGTTGCTCGGCGCGAACGTGCTGTGTGGGTCGGAGCCGGAGAGTCACATCACGGTCACCACGATCTACGCCGACACCGACTATGTGCTCGATCAGGTGCGGTGGCAGTACGCCGGACTGCTGCAAGATCGCCTCGATGCGCAGGGCTTCGCGGAGACCATCTACACCGAGGCCGCTCAGATACTGCGGCTAGGCGAGGATCGCGCCGGGATGGTCATGCCGTGGCTGGATGAGTTGGTCGCGCTCAGCATAGACGGGAACTTCGTGCGCCACTATCTGCGGATGCAGGCCCTCTGGTTCCAGATCGCCTCCGTCATCGCCCCCTTCATCACCGTCTCCCCGGTGCGCATCTCACGCTCGCAGCGTGCTCACATCCGGCCCATCCTCCCGAGGGATCGCCGGTTCGCGCCGTTGCGGGTCGATGCGCGCCGGGCGGCTGCCCTGCTGCGTGAGAATCCCGCACGCCGGTGGACGTTGGAGGCTCTCGCCGCCGAGGTTCACCTGTCACCTTCGCGGCTGTCCAGCGTGTTCGTGGAGGCATACGGTAAGACACCGCTCGCATTCCTAACGATGCTGCGTGCCGAGTACCTCGCCAAGCTGTTGCGGGAAACTGACCTGACCGTCGGCGCCGCGATGCAGCGAGTCGGCTGGCACTCCCGCTCGCACGCCACCAGACTCTTCCGCGAGTACGTCGGTGTCACCCCAGGCCACTACCGCACGATGGGTGCGCAAACCGTCTGACCTGAGTCCGCAGGTAGATCAGCGTCGATGTGCGTAGGTCGGCGTTGCGCTTCGTCAGCTCGGCCAGGTGATCGTGCAGCACGATGGTGAGCTGGGCGACGCCTTCCGGCCCTCCGTATCGGTCCGACCAGCCCGGCTCCGCCTTCGCGGCCGCGTCAAGGAAGGTTGCCGGGTCGCGGAGCACCTCAGCCACGACCTCGGGAGGCGCGGCGGTCACATCGGCGGGCTGCATACTGCTGACCCTAATGGCGCCGGAGGCGGCTCGGCGGCGGGCTATGTCAGCCTCAACGGCGTCCATCCGGGCCTTGGATTCCGCGAGCTGCTGCGAACGAACCCCGTCGAGGGCGGCGTGGTGCCAGCATGCGCGCATGCCGTTCTCGGTCTTCGTGATCGCGGGCTCGTCGCACCAGGCGCAAGGCGGCACGAACTCGACCGTGGCCTCGCTCATGAGCACCCGCTCCCGGGGTCGACGACGTCGCCGCAGCCGGCACCAAGATCCGTGCCGGTCGTGAGGCCGTAGGTAGCCCAGAGCATCGACTGCGACTGGTCGGCATCCAAGGCCTGGCGCTCGGATTCTCGACGCGCTGCCGCCGACGTCGACGTGGCCCGCTTTGTGGGCTCCGGCAGTCGCTCGGCCGGGGTGGCGTAGGTGGGCCAGGCCGCGGGCGGGCGCGGTGCCTCGAGCTCGCCACGGACCTCCTGTTCCAGGGCAAGACGCGCGGGCTCGGGCAGCCGGATCAGGTCGCCGAGCATCTCGCGGGCCCGCTCGTAGTACGTTCGGCGCTCCTCCGGCGAGGCGCCACCGTTCTTCGCCTGCCGCAATAGCCGCTGGACCTTCTTGATCCGGTCCCGCTCCCCCGGCTCGAACCGGGCGAGGCGCACACGCTCCGCGTGGTGCAGCGCCGCCTGCCACCTGGTCTCGGCAGTGCGAGTGGCCTGTGCGTACCGTTCCACGGCCTCGGCCGACTTGGGACGACGCGTCGCGGAGAGGTCCGCGGCCGCGCCCAGGGCCTCGATGAAGGCACTGGTCTTCGGCTCGGAGACATCTGAGAGCAGAGGGAACGAGAGCACCTTCTCGATGTCGTGCTGGAAGTCCATCCACTGCTCCCGGAGTCGGTCGTGACGTTGCACCGACTCCTTCCAGATCCGGTCCAGTCGGCCGGACTCGGCCGCGTCGCGAGCCATCGCCCGCCGCGCCTTGGTCGCGGTGACGTAGATCAGAGCCAGTAGCGCAGCCGCCCCCGCAACCCCAGCGACGACCCAGCCGACGGTCGACCAGTCGATGTCCGGCATCGCCGGCTCGGGCGCGGGGTTCTTCTCACTTTCCTCGTGCGCCGCGCCCATCGTGTCGACCAGATGTGGGAGGAGGAAGCTCGTGCCGCCGAGCACGAGGCCCCCGGCGATCATCGAGCCGCCATATCCCCGGCTTGAGTTGAAAGACGCGCAGAACAGGCCGACGCCAACGCACACGAGGCTCAGGATCATCGCGACGTTCGTGAGCACGTTCAGGATCGGCTCCAGGCCGCTGGGGTCCATCAGTTCCCCCTTCCCGTGTTGGCCTGCTGCTGCGCGCGTCCGCACACGTCGATCAGCCGGTTCAGCTGTGTGTGCTCGCGTCCGCATACACACTCGCCGGACTCGACGGCACCGAGCAGGTAGGCGGTTGTCTTCGTGATCTCCTCGTCGAGCTCGACGAGGACGAGGGGAACCGCGGTCTCCGCTCGAACGATCGACTCAAGCGACAGCTCCCGGTGCAGGCGGGCCGCCTCGAGGAGCAGCCACGACTCGTGCCGGACGGCCGAGCAGAAACCTGGCTCGTCGACCTCGGCCGCCGCCGCGATGAGATGTCCCAGCTGCTGGCGATGACTGATCGAGAGGTCTTCAAGATCGTCCGTGGTGAAGTCGAGCTTGCTGGTCCGCGGGTCCAGCGCTTCCAGGAAGCTATACAGCCGCTGGGAGTACTCGGTGAGCATGTCGCGCCGCTCATCCTCGGTCAGCGCCGTGTGCCACGTCCGGTGCGCCCGCATGCCGACCAGCAGGTACACGATCCCGACCGTGACCATGCCGGCCGTCGCAACCGTGAACACCACGGTGATCAGGTCCTCGCCGCGACCCGTCTCTGCTGGGTCAGCCCACAGCCCGGACGACGTCAGCCACGAGAGAAGCAGCCAGCTGCACAGACCGACCGAGCCGCCCGTCAGGGGCGGTAGCCATGGTCGTGCGCCTCCGCACACGCGCATCCCGAGTTCGAGCACCCACTGCGCCGGGCGATCCCTTGTCTCCATGTCACATCACTCCGCTTTGATTTCCGATTCCCGAGATGTCGGCTGCTGCAGAGCCCGATGCGGAACGTCCAGCACCGTAACCCGCACCACCGCCAGCTTCCGTGCGACGGCGCTCCTGCGCGGTCAATCCCGCCCCCATGTCCACAGAAGCAACCGCGGCGCCGGAGGATCGGACAGGTGGCGAGCTGTGTGCGACGCCGAGCGCTCCAGGGTTGGCGACGCGCAGGAGCACGTCGGCATGGCAGGCCTCGTCGAGGCGGCATGTGCAGCCCAGCGGCCTGCCCGCGAGGTGGCGGGCGTACGTCGTCGACGCTGATGGGCAGTCGGCCGGCGAGGAGATCGTCCTCGAAGAGCCTGACCGCCTCAGCTCGGCCGACGTCGGCCACCTTGTGCGGGTTGCCCCACCGGCTCCCGCGCGTCACGGACGCGCCTCCAAGGGGCATCCGGTAGCCCGCGCGCCGCGAGAGCTGGAACCGCGGCGGCCTGCTCATCGTCGCTCCCCCACCGCGGCCGGCCATGGAGACGGGCGCGCGTCCCCGGGCAGGTAGAGCGGATGCCGGGGGGCGCCGCTCTTCGTCAGACCCAGGGCGGTGAACCGGTCAGCGCCGGGCATGTCACCCCCGACGAATACCGACGGATCCTCGACGCCGTCCCAGACAAGTACCGGCTCATGGTCCAGGTCGCCGTCGAGACCGGCCTCCGTTGGGGTGAGCTCATCGCGCTCCGCCCCCGGCACCTCGACTTCACCCACGCCACCCTGACCGTGGAGGAGACCATCGTCGAGGTCCCCAAACGCGCCTCAACGACCGGGCAACGCATGATCGTCAAGCCCTACCCCAAGGACAACGAATAGCGCCGCATGGGCCTCCGCCCGGGACTCCTCGACCAGCTCTCCGAGCACATCGCCGAGCACCAGCTCGGCCCGGACGACCTGCTGTTCGCCACCCGCGACGGCACACCCATCTCCCGCAACACCTTCCGCACCCGCGCCTGGAAACCCGCCATCGCCGCCAGCGGTCTCGACTTCCCGGTGCGCATCCACGACCTCCGCCACGCCCACGCCGCCTGGCTCCTCGCCGGCGGCGCCGACCTCAAATCCGTCATGGACCGGCTGGGCCACAGTCTCATCCAGACCACCCAGAAATACCTCCACGCCCTCCCCGACACCGACCAACGCAACCTCGACGCCTTCACCCGCATCAGCGACGCTTGAGGGCCGATCGCTTCGCTCGGCAAGGAAAAGATTCCACAACGCAGCCGCCGGTCACCGTGGGTCCATCTTCCCACCTGGGCCGGCGATGAAGCAGGCGCCTTCGGCTGGCGCGGCGCAAATCGAAGTTCTCGACCACCGTGGTCAGCGCCACTGGGTTGACCCTCGCTACAGCGGATCCGGTAGGCGAGTCAGTCACCTACAGGGTGCCGTCCGGTCAGCCGCGGAGTCGGCGCACAACCAGCGCTGCCAACACGACGACGGTGACCACCGTGACTCCGGCAGCTGCACGCTTCGCAACTGCTGCACCGGCGACGCTCATCAGGTCGAGCGGCTCCACCTCGGGCAGGGGGGCGACATTGGCCGCAGGCGCACCATCCGCTGCGAGAGGCTCCGGAACGACTGTGTCCTGCGCCTCCAACGCGGTGCCGATGTTGGCCGCGAACTGGTCGATGATCTTCGAGCCGACGTCATTGAGCAAGCCGCGGCCGAACTGCGCAGGGCGGCCAGTGAGTACAAGGTCCGTGGTGACGTCGACCCGCGTCGATCCGTCCTGATCAGTGAGAGTGCACGTGATCGTGGCCGTGGCGGTGCCAGCACCCTTCGTGTCCCTGCCAGCCGCGGTCATCACCATTCGACGAGCATCCTCGTCACGCTCGGTGAACTTGCCCTGGCCTTTGTAGGCCATCTGGATCGCGCCGATCTTCACCTTCACCTGGCCGGTGAACGAGTCACCCTCGAAGCTGGTGAGCGAGGCGCCAGGCAGCGCCGGGACGATCCGCTCGACGTCAAGGAGCAGGTCCCAAGCCTCCCCTACAGGCGCGGGCACCGTGAACGAGTGCTGCAGTTCCATTCAGATTCTCCTGGTTTCGGTCGGTGGCAGCCTCAGCGGGTCAGACCGGCGGCATCGAGCATTGTCCAGACCCGTGTGGGGCTCAGCGGGATCGCGACGACGCCACTAGCGATTTCGGGAACTGCGGCAGCGATGGCGTTAGCGATGGCAGCTGGCGGCGGGATGGTGCCGCTCTCGCCTAGACCCTTGAAGCCGCCCGGAGTGATCTCACTGGGCGTCACAATGTGGTCGAGCACCAGGTCCGGCACATCCTCCGACAGCGGGACGACGTAGTCCAGATAGGTGGTCGCAGTCGGTTGACCGTCGGCGGTAAAGGTGGCCTCCTCCAGAAGCGCGGACCCAATGCCCATGGCCACGCCGCCAATTGTCTGGCCGTCGGCGATCAGCGGATTGACGACGACGCCGGAATCGTGGACGACCCAGTAGTCCTCGACCGAGACCTTGCCGGTGTCGAGGTCGACGGCGACCTGGGCGGCATGCGTGGCGTAGCCAAAAGTGATGCTCGGCGGGTCGTACTCGTACGTCTCCTCGAGCCGGATCGGGTCCTCTGCACGTCGGCGCCACCCCATCCAGCCGCGGTGTGCGACCTCGCGCCATGTGATCGTGGTTCCTGAGTCGGTGCGGAACTGGCCGTCGCTGTACTTCACTTCCTCTGGCGCAACCTCGAGATACGCCGAGGCGAGGGCGTGCATCCGCTCCCGGAGTTTCTCGGCCGCGTTCCACAGCGCCCCACCGGCAAGCGGCAGGCCACGGCTGGCCTGTGACGCCATGTTGGAGTATCCCGAGGTCAGCGTGTCGCCCAGCTGGACGTGGACCCACGAGAGCGGGACCCCGAGTCGCTCGGCGGCGACCTGCGCCAACGCGGTTTCGATGCCTTGGCCGAACGAGGTGACGCCGGAGTGGACCGTAATCGTTCCGTCCTCGTTGATGCGGATGGTGCTCGACTCCCAGCCGCTCCAGTGGATGTTGTACAACTCCAGGAGAGCGCTGGGGGCGAAGCCCGTGATCTCCACCATCGAGGAGTAGCCGATGCCGCGGCGGACACGTTCTGAGCCCGGCCGCGCGCTTGCCCGAGCAAGGGCAACCGCCCGATCGAGCACCTGTGGGTAGTCGCCGTTGTCGTAGGGCAGCTGGGTGTTAGTGACGTGTGGGAGCGCGTCCGGAGTGATCATGTTGCGGCGGCGCAGCTCGACCGGGTCGATGCCCAGCTCACGCGCCGCCTCGTCGACTAGGCGCTCGCGGATGAAGGTCGCCTCCTGCATTCCGTAGCCGCGGAAGGCGCCGGTGGGGACGGCGTTGGTGTACCAGGCGGTCACGGTGGAGGCCGCGATGTCGAACTTGTAGGGACCCTCGATCATGAGGCCCGCGACCTGGAACGGACCGGTGCCGCCGGTGCCGGTACTGGTGAAGGCGCCCACGTCGCCGTGCATGTCGGCGTGGATCACCGTGAACCGACCATCGGCATCCATGCCGAGCCGGGCGCGGGTGACCTGGCCTCGGCCCTGGTAGCTGGATGACAGGCTCTCGACCCGGTCCTCGATCCACTTGACTTTGCGACCGAGCAGTTTTGACGCGAGGCACACCATCGTCTCGTCGGGGAACAGCGAGGTCTTCTGACCGAAGGCGCCGCCGACGTCGGTGGCCACGACCCGAACCTGGTCCTGACGGATCCGGAGCGCCCGAGCGACGTCTTGTCGAACGATGTGCGGCACCTGAGTGCTGCTGTGCACCGTCAGCTGGAGCGTCGTGGGGAGCCACTCCGCGACCAATCCTCGCGGCTCGAGCGGGCTGTGGCTGATCCTTGGGATCGTGAAGGTGCGGTCGATGACGTGCGCCGACCCGGCGAAGACCTCCTCAAGCACCTCTTGGGGAGGGCCGAACTGGAACGATCCGACCTGGTTGCTCGCGAGCTGTGGATAGACCAGCGGGGCACCCTCGGCACGCGCCGCCTCGACGCCAGTGACAGCCGGCCGGTCGTCGAAGTCGAGGTCAATCAGCTCAAGGGCATCCTCGGCGACCGCTCGGGAGGACGCCACCACGATTCCGATGGGCTGGCCGACGTAGCGGATCGATCGGTCAACGATCGGTACGTCGACGAGCTGCTGGCCCGCGAGCACCCAGCTCGACGGGACGGGGTCGGTGAGCTCCGCGATCTGGTCGGGCCCCAGTACGAGGGCGACGCCGTCCATGTCCTCGGCCTCGGTTGCGTCGAAGCCCGTGACCTCTCCGGCGGCGATAGGGCTTCGGATGATCGCGGCGTGCAGAACGCCCAGGTCACCGATGTCGTCGACGTACTGGCCGCGACCGCGCACCATCCGGTCGTCCTGGACGCGTGCGACCCGGGCGCCAATCAGGCTGTCGCCGGCTTGCTGCTCCCTCGTGCTCATCGCACCGCTCCCTTCTCGTCCCAGTGCTGGCGGATCGCGGCGCGGATGCCGTTGTAGCCGGTGCAGCGGCAGACGTGGCCGCCCAGAACCTCTCCCTCGACCTCGTCGACAGGGCAGCCCTTCCGGGCAGCGCCGGCCACGCTCATCAGGATGCCGGGAGTGCAGAACCCACATTGCAGGCCGTGCTGCTCGATCATCGCGGCCTGGAAGCCATCGAGCTCGTCGCCGGAGGCGAGGGACTCGACGGTCTCGACCGTCCGGCCGTCCGCCTGCACGGCGAGCATCAGGCAGGACCGCACGGCCTCGCCGTCGACGAGCACGGTGCATGCACCGCAGACGCCCTGCTCGCATCCCACGTGGGTGCCGGTCAGGCCGCACCCATGCCGGAGGTGGTCGCTGAGGAGGCGCCGCACGGGCACGTCGGTCTCGTGGTTCACCCCGTTCACCGTCATCCGCACGGTCCTGGTCTGTTCGGTCATGCCATTGCCTCCGTGAACTCACCGGCGAGCCGTCGGACGAGGCCACGCAGGAGGCCGCGCCTAAACTCCGCCGAACCGTGCTGGTCGTTGGTCGGAGCAGCCTCTGCCGAGGCTGCCTGTGCTGCCGGCTCGGTCGCCTCCGCGATCGAGCGGCCAACGAAGGCGCGCTCCAGGCCTTCCAGCCGCAGCGGCTTGTCGGCCACGCCTGCGGCGGCGGCGCGGACCGCTGTCACGACGCCGTCCTGGGCCGCGAGCCCCAGGCAGAGGCCGACGAACGGGAAGTCGCCGTGTCGACGGGCGATCTCGTCGTAGCGGTAGGTCAGCCCCGCGGTGCGGGGGAACTCGACCGCGACGAGGAGTTCGTCGGAGCGCTTTGATGTCATGAACACCGACTCGAAGAAGTCCGCGGCGTCGACCGTACGGTCACCGAGCTTCGATCGAAGGTGCAGCCGGGCTCCTGTGGCGATTGCGACGCAGGGTAGCTCCGCCGCCGGGTCGGCATGGCAGAGCGACCCGCCGATCGTCGTGCGATTGCGGATCTGCGGATGCGCGACGAAGGACACGGCACGCGGCAGGACGGGGAGGGCCGCTGCCACTTCTGGATCGCGCTCGAGCCGGGCAAGGCGCACACCGGCGCCGACAACCACCGCCTGCGGCGTCACCTCGATGGTGTCCAACCCGTCCACTCGCTCCAGGTCGATCACTACCTCTGGCCGTGCGAACCGCATGTTGAGGAGAGGCAGCAGGCTCTATCCGCCCGCGAGCAGCGACGCGTCGTCGTCGTGCGCCGCCAGCAGATCGAGCACCTCACCGACGGTGGTCGGGCGCTCGTAGTCAAACCGTGGTGGCTTCATCGCCCGGCTCCTCGTGTCTCGGTGAAACATCGGCCCGCATCTCTAACTGTCTTCACTTTTGCATACACTTCAGTCCGAGAGCAAGGGCCTTGCTCTCACTCTTTTGCTAGCTCCTCGGAGCCGGGCCGCTGCTCTCGCGGCTTACGACGGCCGGCCGGGCCGCTTCAGATGGGTGACCTCGGGGGGAAGCCCCCATTCGTCGCCGCCGAGCCGCGAGACGGGTTGCAGCTTGGCGATGTCGGGTCGTCCCGCGACCAGGGCATCGGAGGAGACGCTGAATGCCACCACCTCGCCCACGACCACGACGGAGTTGCCCAGGGGGATCGTGGAGTGAAGGCGGCACTCGAGCGATGCTGGTGAATGCGCGACGCGGGGCACGTTCACCACGTCGCTCGGCTCCATGACAACGCCCACCTCCGCGGCCTCGTCGACGCCACGTTCATAGCTGGCGCTCGTCGCGTTGACGGACTCGCGCAGCCCCGAGGTGGCGATGTTGACCACGAACTCCCCGGTTTCACTGACATTGCGCAGTGTGTCTTTGATGCCTTCGGAGGTGAACGCAATCATCGGCGGATCTGTGGAGACTACGGTGAAGAACGAGTGTGGCGCGAGGTTACCGACGCCCTCGACGGACACCGAGCTGATCCATGCGATCGGCCGCGGAACGACCAGCCTGGTCAGCATCCCGTAGGCGGCCGAACCAAGTTCAGCCGAGGAGAAGCACGTGCGCTCTTGCTCACTCATGTCGATGACCCTACGTCCGGCTTCGGCCGACTCGGCCGCCCGGTTTGGCGATTCCGCGGATACCGAGGCCGCTGTCGACGGTGATCATGCTGCCGGTCATGGCGGCACCGTCTGCCGAGGCGAGCATGGTGAAGGCACCGGCATAGGCGTCGACGTCGGCGATCTCCTGCAGTGGCAGTGCTCGCTCAGTGCCGTCGAGCACGGCGTCGGTGGTGCCCTGTCCGAGACTGGACAACCCGCGCAGCCGAGTAGCCGCGACCCCGGGGGCGATCCCGTTGACCCGGACGTCGGGTGCCAGCTCGTAGGCGAGCTGGCGGACCAGTCCCAGTACGGCGTGCTTGGAGGCGGTGTAGAGGACGCCACCGCCTGCTGCATTGGAGCTGGCGAAAGATCCGGTCAGGATGACGCAGCCACGACTCTCGACCAGGTCGTCAAGCGCTGCGCGAACGCCGAGCGTTGGAGCAAGCACGTTGACGGCGAAGAGCTCCTCGAACGCCTGGGTTAGGTCGGCGCCGGGGATGTCTTCGAGCGGGACCATCCCGTCCGTGATACCCGCGTTGCCCACGAACACGTCGACTCGGCCCCATGCGTCCCGTGCGGCTTCGACTGCCGAGACGTTGCCGGCCCAGGTCGAGATATCAGCCTGGACTGGAACGACTGCGTCGGGGAACTCGTCGGCGAGCTCACGCACGCCGGGCGAGATGTCGACACCCACGACCTTCGCCCCCTCGGCGACGTAACGGGCGACGGCGGCACGGCCGATGCCGGCTCCGGCCCCGGTGAAGACGACCACCTTGCCGTCGAGTGCTCCCATGGTGTTCCTCCTGGCTCCGAGATCAGCTGGCGGCCGCGGCGACCGGTTCGGCCCACGCGGAGTCGAGGTGCGCGAGCAGTTCCGCAGCGGACCCCGGCGGGACAGTGCGCATGCCGTCGATGTCGGTCAACACCACGGGCAGGGCCGCGACTGGCACGTCGGACACGAGCACGAGCTCGGCTCCGCGCGAGTCGTCGAGCGATCGCAGGCGCGAAAACAGCGTGCTGAGTCCCCATGCCTCCTCCTCATGGAAGGCCGCGAGCACGACGAGCGGCCCACTCCCCGACCGTTCGGCGAGCCAGCGACGACCGGCGGCAGCGTCGGCGACCGCGACCACCGAGACTGCCCCGCGATGGGTGGAGGCCGCTTCGACAACGACGGCCGCGGAGGCCCGGTCGAGCCCGACGGTCAGGACGGTCACTCCAGCGGTGACGGCGCTCATCTCAGGCGCCCTTCAACAGGTTTCCCGCGCCGGGGGCGACCGGGTCGAGTCCGAGCTCGGCCAGGATCCGCCAGGCGGTGGCCGCGGCGGCGGAGATGACCGGGATGTCGAACTGGTCCTGGACGGCCTGTAGTACGGGCAGCGACGGCATCTGAACGCAGGCGCTCAGGACGAGTGCGTCGGCACCGGAGGTGTCGACCTTCCTGGCCAGCTCGATGAGCTGCTGCGGGTCCAGTCGGCCGACCTCGAGGTTGTCGGGCACCTCGAGGCTGATGGAGTCGACGACCTCGACGCCCTCGTGCTCGATGTATCCGCACACCGTGGCGGTGAGTGGCTTCATGTAAGGCGCGATGACCGCGACCTTCTTGGCGCCGAGGTAGTCGAGTGCCTGGACCAGCGCTCCCGCCGATGCGACGACCGGGACCCGGGCACCGGTCTCCTCCGCCGCGATGGCGCCGAGCCGCTCCTCGGACGCACGGTGGTGGCCGAGACCCTGGGACATCGTGGCCACAAGGCAGGCGTAGGCCATGACGTCGACCCGTGCGTCAGCGAGCGCGGCGGCAGCCACGCCGGCGTTCTGGTCCATCGCCGTCAGCTCTTCCTGGGTCACCTGCCTCATCCTGATCCGAGCGGAGTGGAAGGTGAAGGTGTCGGGTCGCACTCGCTCGTGTGCCCGCAGGATGGCGGGGATCTCGGTCTCCATCGTGGTGTTGGAGCTGGGCACGATGAGCCCTACGCGGTGGCTGGTCATGGTGGTCCGTTTCGTCGGGTCGGTCAGGGTGCAGGAACGAAGCTGAGGTTGCCGGTCTTGAGGTCGGGCAGCTCCATGGGGACCTCGCGCTGCCAGCTCACGTCGAGCGGTCGTGCGATCGGGCTGCTGCCAAGGTTCGGGATTTCCATTCCGATGCCGTGGAGCGATACCCCCAGCGCATGGAACTGATAGTCGGGGTCGATCTCGACGACGAGACCGACGGCGGCGTCGAGGAGGTGGAACTCCAGCAGGTGTCGAGCCAGCTGCCCCTTCCGCTCGGCGACGGCCTGGAGGAAGATTCGGTCGAGCCAGATGAAGTCGGCGACCGCCGGGGGCCGTGAGAAATAGAGCCGCTGCTGCCGGTAGATCCGCATGTGCAGGGCGTGGATCAGCTCGGATGCATACGGCGGAACCTCTGCAGCATGACCTCGTGGTAGGCCGCGTGCGCCTTTTGGAAGTCGCGGGTGGACACGCCCGCGCGCTCCATCCCGCCGAGTGCCTTCTCCATGGCGGCGATGTCGTCGTCCGTGACGGTCTCGACGATGGCCGCCACGGTCGCCGGCTCGACGAGGAGCCGCAACGCGTAGGCGTCTTCGACGTCGCTGAGTGGCGCCGGAGCGACCACCATGCCGCGGTTCGCCTGACCTATCACCAGGCCCTCGGTCGCCAGTCGCTGCAGCGCCTCGCGCAGCGGGGTGCGCGAGACCTGAAGGTCCTCGGCGAGCTGTTGCTGTGAAAGCCGCACCCCCGGCGCGAGAGCCCCGGTGACGATGCGCTCACGCAGATTCTCTACGAGGTCGTCTACGACGGTTCCCGGCCGCTTGACCGTGCTCACGCTTCGTCCTCGGGTTCCTGGCCGCCGAGCATGTCGCCAGCGCCTAGCTTGCGCGCGAACAACGTGCTGAACTCGTCGGCGTCCTGTGCGGAGATAATCTCCAGCTGCATGGCGTCAAGAAGGATCGTGTAGTTGCGGGCGGGGACCCACAGTTGCAGACGCTCGCCGTTGCGTGTCCAGACCTTGCGGACTTGGACGCCCGTAAACTCGTTTCCTATCCCGAACCACTCGCCTGTCTCGACCACGCCCTCCAGGGCATCCGGGTCCATATCCTTGGAACCTCCACTCATCTCGACTCCTCGTTGCTCATCACTCTGATCCGTTCGGGCGCCATGGCATAAGCGGCCGGCATCGTGCCCTCGAGCACGGGCAGCATCGAGCGTACGCGCGCAACCTCTCCCAGGTCAAGGTCGACGACCTGTACCGCGGCTGCATCTTCCCCTAGGTCGGCGAGAATCTCGCCCCACGGCGACACAACAAGGGCGTGTCCGAATGTCTGAAAGGCGTCACCGGCATCCGGCCCGCCCCGTATGGTCGCTGGCGCGACGACGAAGCAGCCGTTCTCGATGGCTCGGGCCGCGAGCAGGGTGTGCCAGTGCGCGCGACCGGTCGTGTGCACGAATGCGGAGGGCACGAGAAGCACCTCGGCGCCGGCCAGAGCCAGGGCACGGTAGAGCTCTGGGAACCGGACGTCGTAGCAGATCGTCAGGCCCAGGACAGCCTGTTCGAGGTCGAGCAGGACGGGCGTCGTACCGGCCTGCTCGACACTGCTTGCCTCGAACGACTGACCGTTCACCCGCGCATTGAAGAGGTGGATCTTGTCGTACCTCCCGGCCACCTTGCCGTCTGGTCCGATCACGACCGCGGAGTTGTAGACGCCCTCCGGCGTGGCGTTCTTCATGCCTCCGACGACGACGGGGACCGCGTGTTCCGCGGCGACCGCGGCGAGTGCTGCGATCTCCGGGCCGTTCTGTTTCAGAGCGCGCGCTCGCATCTCGACATTGGTGCCTAGCATCAGGCCATTCTCCGGCAGCACCACCAGGTCGGCGCCCGCCGCGCCCGCCTGTGCGACCAGATCCACGGCCGTGGCCAGGTTGGTCTCCACGTCAGCCGTCGGATGCCATTGGGTGAGCCCCACTCGCAAGGTTCTGGACATCCGCGAATCAGCCCGCCTTCGCCACGGTGCGCTTGCCGTGGTCGAGCCCCGCCGACGCGAGGTCCATGCCGACGACAGCCCAGCCGCCTCCGGATGCTTCCATCGGCTCGTAGGAGTAGACCTCACCTCGGACACCTGGTCCGACGATGCCAAGCATGATCAGCCAGTTGAGGAACTCGTACTGGCCGTGGTCGAGCAGCGGATAGGGCTCGAGCGAGCCGAGGTCAAGCCCGCGACCAGCCTGGAGCATGTCGAGCACGTAGGTGTCGAACTCGACGTCGACCTGGCCGAACTTGCCTGGATCGAGGAAGTGCGACAGCCCACCGGTCGCGAGCATTGCGACGCGGAGGCCCGACTCCTCGATCGCCGATCGCAAGGCCGTGCCGAGTGCCCTGGCGTTGTACGGCGAGAAGGTGCGGGCCGGCTGCGTGATGATCGGGATCACCGGCAGGTCCGGACGCGGCAGCATCAGGCGCAGCGGCACGATCAGCCCGTGGTCGAGGTCGACGCGGGGCGCCACCTCGACCTCGAGGCCCGCGGCCTTGGCCGCGTCTCCCAGGGCACGGGCGAACTCGGGCTGACCCGTGAGGTGCAGATCCAGATCGGGGCGCTTGAAAAACTCCATCGACCCGTCATGACGGTCGCCGTCGCCGATCACGAAGTGACCGGTCCGGAAGCTCTGGAAGTGGCAGTCGGCGGTCACCAGGATGACCTCCGGGTCCGCCGCCGCCAGGTCGTCCGCGAGCCGTCGGTAGCCGTCGAGGAGGCGTCCGACGGCGTCCTCCGGGTCGATCTCCGGACGCGCCAGGACATCCGGTACGTGCGAGCATCCCCCGGCGAAGACGAGGCCTCGCGGGAGCCGGGCGGGCGGCAGGGCCCTTGACGTGTCGGCTACGAAGCGACCCTCGCTCGTGGAGTCGCCGAGGTCGTCCTTGAACCACCGGCTGACCAGGATGGTCAGGCCGTCGTTGAGTCCTGCCGATCGAAGTCGGTCGCGGTCACCCGCGAGGATCACCCCGGCCCAGTCCTCGTCTATGCCGAGCTCGGCTGCCGCCAAGGCGGGGTCGTTGCGGACCCGATCTAGGAGTTCGGTGTCCCGAGCCAGGTTGAGGATCGCATCCTCGATTGCCTGCCGGTCCATGATCAGCCCTCGACCAGCTTGCCGTCGACGACGACGGCGACGCCATCGATCTCGACGGTGCAGTTGCGCATCGGGACGTCGAGGTGGGCAGGGGTCTCGCGGTCGGCGAACCGGTTCGACCCGGTCGACCACATAAAGTTGCCGGCGGTCGAGCGCAGCTCCTGGCCGTAGAGGCTCCGCGGGTCGTAGACGTCGAACGCCGACCAGCGTGCCTGGGGAAGCAGGCCCCAACCCATGTGGCTCAGCGCCCAGACCTCCGGGTCGTCCCAGCTCTCGAAGTAGTCGCGCAGAATGTGCGCCTCGGCGGTGTTGCCGACGACCTCGGTGATGAAGCCCTTGCTCACGTTGAGGGTGACCTGTTCCCGGACGTAGCGCTGCCACGGGATCAAGGCGTCGCCCGGCTGGAGGACGATCTGGCCCTCGGCCGACCGGTCGCGCGGGAAGCAGGCGGCGAAGCCGCTGGGCCAGTGGTCCCAGCGACCTGGCTCGTCGACGTAGCCCCACTGGTGCGTGATCGGGAGGTCCTCGCCGGAGATGTCGGCAGTCAGGTCCATGCCTGCCGCGTTGGTGACGCGGAGGGTGGAGCCGGCCTTGAGCTTCCTGCCGGCGCCCTCAACGACCTCGCGCAGCTCGACGCTGCCCATCAGGCGCTCGAGGACGTCGTTGGGCTCGGCGACGAACAGCATCCGCTTACCGTTGCCGGTAATGCGGGTCCGGACGTCGGAGTGGATCAGCCCGCCGACGGTGACGTCGACGACGAAGTCGCACTCGCCGGCCGCGGCCAGCAGCGCGGGAACCTCCCGCCCGTCGGTCGTGTAGGGCGGCAGGTTGGGGTTGGACAGGCTGGATGCGTGCAGCACCAGGGCGCCGGCGCCGAGCTGGCGGGCGGCTGCGACCGCAGCAGCGACGTACTCTTCCTTCTCGCCGAGCTCGGCGATGACCGCTACGGACTCGCCCGCCTGCAGCTTGCACAGCTTGAACTGCTCGACGAAGTTCTCGGTCAGGGTTCTGGGCATTGTCTTCTTCTTGTTGTTGTCAGTTTTCGTTCTCGCTGCGCACATGTCAGTACGTCGCACGTACCGCGCCGCCGTCGACGGCAAGAGATGATCCGGTGACGAAGCTTGCGCGGGGGGACGCGAGGAATGCGACGGCGTCGGCGATCTCGTCTGCCTCGGCCCAGCGGCCGAGGGGGATGTCACGGACGACCTCGGCGACCTCGGCATCAGCGGTGGTGCCGTTCTTGGCGGCCTTCGCCTCGACGATGTTCTGCATCCGGTCGGTGCCGGTGGCTCCGGGCATCACGTGCACGACCCGGACACCGCTGGCCGCTACCTCGGTGGCCAGCGTCTTGACCATCGCTGCTGCGGCCGAGCGGTACGACGCCGACAGCACGCCACCGGGGGCCGGCTGGCGCACCCACGTCGACGAGAGCAGCACGATCGTGCCATCGCCCTGCGCCACCATGTGCCGCGCACCGACGGTTGCGAGCTGGACGACGGGGCGTAGCAGCAGGTCGTGCGCGGCAGCCCAGTCGTCCCAGGTGGTGTCGAGGAGGGACGTGATCCGCGGCCCCGGCGTATTGAGCACGAGCACGTCGAGCCCACCCTGGTCGGCCACCACCTCGGCCACGAGCCGGTCAGTAGCGGCGGCGTCAGCGAGGTCATGGACCCGCGGTACGACGAATCCGTCGCCGACCGTCTCGCCTTCTGCCCCGGCGGAGCGCGCGGCGGCAACGACCGTCATGCCCTCGCTGGCGAGCCGGTGGGCGACGGCCCGCCCGATCCCGCGCGACGCGGCGGTGACGAGTGCGGTCTTGCCCTGCAGCTGGAGGTCCAACGATCTGCCCTTCTGGTCTGTGAGGGTAGGGGTGCGGCTGCTCAGTCGACGACGGAGATGGCGTGCTCGGGGCAGGCGGCGGCGGCCTCCCGGGCTGCCGCGTGGTCACCGTCGGGGACGGTCCCGTCCCCGACGAGCGAGGCGTAGCCCCACTCGTCGAGTTGGAAGACGCTGGGACACAGATCCACGCACGCGCCGTAGGCTTCGCACTTGGTGGCGTCGACGCTTGCCTTCATGAGTTCTCTCCGTTCGTTGTTACGGGCCCGGCGTTCTCCGCCGTCATGAGCTCACCCGCGACGCTGCGCGCGAGTGTTGCCGCGCCGTCGAGGAACGCGCACGCTCCGCGGCCGACAAGCTGAGTTCCCCATCGGGCAAGGTTGTCCCGGTGGTCGGGGTTGATATCACCGTCGGCGACCTTGGTGAGGGTGTCGCGGATCGCGCGGGTGCCGTTGCGGCAGACGCCGCACTGGCGAGCGCTCTCGCGTTCGAACCAGGCGCCGATGTCTGCGGCGACGGAGAGGACGTCCTCCCCAGGGCCGAGCACGGTGATCGCGGCGCACCCCAGGCCGCTACCGGTGGCGGCGACCTCGGCGTAGCAGCAGCGGAGCTCAGATCGGTCACCGCGCAGCACGCCGCCAAACCAACCGCCCATGAGCAGCCCACGGATCTCCGATCTGCTTCCGCCGACGGTGGTCACCAGGTCCCCAACGGTCACGCCCAGCGGCGCCTCGACGACGCCGCCTTGCAGGGTCGATCCGGACACCGTGAAGAGCGTGGTGCCGGGCGAGAGGTTGGTACCCGCGGCCCGGAACGCGGCTGCGCCGTAGCGTCGGATCCACGCGGCGTGGGCCAGTGTCTCGACGTTGTTGACCAAAGTCGGCAGTCCGTCAACACCTGACTCAGATGGCCGGGGCGGCTTTGCCACAGGCAAAGCCGGATACCCGCTGATTGCGCGGCAGACAGCGGTCTCCTCGCCCGCGACGTAGCCACCCCTGGCCTCGAAGACCTCGAGGCGAACGGCATCCGGAACCAGTCCTACGGCCTCCACCTCCGCGACCGCACGACGAACAGCGGCGACCGCTGTCGGGTGTGAGACGTAAAGAACGGCTCGGGTCGCGCCGACCGCGCAGGCAGCAAGCAGCAGACCGTCCACGACGAGGTGCGGACGGTGGGTCAGCAACCATCGATCCTTGACCGAGGCTGGCTCGCCCTCATGGCCGTTCGCCACGACGATCCGCTCCCCGCTCGCCTGAGCGACGCCCCGCCACTTAATGTGGGCCGGGAAGCCCGCTCCCCCGCGCCCACGCAGACCGCTCGCCTCGAGCTCGGCCAGGATTGCCGCAGACGAAATCGCCTCGGACGATGTGCCGAAGAAGCCGCGGTCGAGCTCGTCGGCCAGCGAGGGCTCACGCTCACTACGTGGCAGCACGAGCCGGGCGGGTACGCCCGGCAGAGCCCTGGCCGGACGCAGGGCGAGCACCTCCTGAGCCGCGGTCGCGGTGGCGCGCTCCTGCACCATGCCCGTCATGACTGACTCCCCACGAGCTCGAGCGCTGCCTCG
>NZ_DBHD01000041.1:0-8423 GCF_002296025.1 Microbacterium sp. UBA837 | reverse complement strand
GTGCGCGACCATTGCGGGCCGAGCGCGTCCCACTTGCGTTGGAAGTGCTCGTCCACCACGGACAGGGCGATGTTCGCCAGCAGTGGCGACAAGATCCCGCCTTGCGGGGTGCCGGTGAAGGTGTTCCTGTTCACGCCGTCCTCGCTGAGGACGCCCGCGTTCAGGAACCCGCGGATCAGGCGCAACACACACTTGTCGGCGACTCGTGCCCGGGCGCGCTGCATGAGCGCGTCGTGGTCGATCTCGTCGAAGCACGCGGTGATGTCCGCTTCGAACACCTGCACGTAGCCACGTGAGGCGTAGTAGTGGATCTCCGCGATCGCGTCCTGCGCCCGCCTGCGTGGCCGGAACCCATACGAGGACGGCTGGAAGTCGGCCTCGAAGATCGGTTCCAGCACCAGCTTCAGAGAGGCTTGAACGACCCGGTCCGTCATCGTCGGAATCCCCAGCTTGCGGACCTTGCCGCCAGCCTTCGGGATCGACTTCTGACGCACCCGCTCTGGGACGAACCCGCCGTGCTTCACGCTCTCGCGTAGCTCGGCGAGCATCCCGCGCACCTTGCCCGGTGGGACGGATCGCGGGGCGATTCCGTCGACTCCGGCGGTGCGGCCTCCCTTGTTGCCCTGCACCCGGTTCCACGCCGCAACGAGGAAGCCGGGGTCGTAGACCAGGTTGAACACATCATCGAAGCGACGACCGGGGTCGATCGTCGCCCATCGGTGCAGTTTCGTCTGCATTCTCAGTACCCGCGCCCACGCCTCCGTTACGTCGGCAGGCCACGAAACATCCGCATTCACGGCTGTGTCTCCCTTACTGCTTGTCGGTCCTGCGATCACACTGGACCCCTTCGCCATGCGGCCGGCTTTCCCGGCCTCGGACTACTACGGGTCCTCCGCCCCATCCCGGCCCGATCAGCAGGCCGTGCGCTCAGCCTTCGGCGTCGTCGCTGGCGGCGACGCACCTCCGGCGAGACCGGGATGGTTCCCACGTTCACTCTCGAACCCTTCGACGGGATCGGCACCCAGTTATGCCCCAGCATCCTCGCCACGGCTACGCCGCAGGCTTTCACCATGGCCTCCCGACCGGCGACATCACCCAGTCCAAGAGTTCCCCTCACCGCCGAGGCCGTGAGGGTGCGCGATGCAACCCGACCCGCATCCGCCAGGTTGGAGTCGGTGGTCTCGTATTGAGAGGCTTTCAGCCACTGGTTCCTATCCGTATGCCTCTCCGTCTCGCTAGCCGAGCCCGCACCATCTGGCAGTTCTGGCACGACTCGTCGTTGTCGAGGACTGCTTCACCCAACCCGCTCACGCCCACGGGCCAGCTCGTCCTCCAGCTATCACACGCCTGCTGCGACAGGCGTGGAGCGGTGTCCTTTCACCACCGCAAGGTTCAAGAGCGCCTCGTGGCGCTCGATGTCCGCAACCCAGAGCCGGCACGGGGCATCGGCGACAAACCGCCGCTCGACCAGATCGGCCGGCCGGACGCCTGCAGGGTCAGACTTGGTGGTGAATACCTTCTTCGAGCGCCGCACGCCCTCGAGCCCTTGCTGTCGCATGATCCGAGCCGTCTGATCCCTGCCGATCGCCCAACCCTGCCGGCGCATCAGCGCATGCATCTTCCGAACCCCGTAGACCCCGTAGTTCTCCTCGTGGAGACGCACCATCTCGGCGCCGAGCAGCTCATCGGAGAGTCGCCTCGCCGACGGTGGTCGGGTCTTCGCGGCCCGGTAGCCGCGGGCGGTGATGAATCCACACTCTGTCGCACCCAAGATGCGGCAGATGGCCTCGACCCCGAAACGATCCTGGAACGTGTCCACGTACCGGATCATCTCGTCGTGGGGCGGTCGAGTTCCGCTGCGAAAAACGCTGACGCCGTCCGCAGGATCTCGTTCGCCCGCCGCAGCTCCGCGACCTCCCGCCGAAGCCGCTTCACCTCGGCATGCTCATCACTGGTCAACCCCGGCCGTTGGCCGGTATCGATCTCCGCACGACGACGCCACTTCCGCAGAGTCTCGGGTCCGACGCCAAGCCGGGCACCAACGTGCCTGATCGCGGCGTACTCGGTTTCATGCTCAGGCATCGACTCCTCGAGCATCCTGAGCGCACGCTGCCGGAACTCCGGCGGATACTGACGGGGCATACTCCATCCTCCAATAGGAAGCGGAACCAAACCCAGGGCGATTCAGAGCGGACTCAGCAGGTAGCCGAGGAAGCCGGTGCGATCTGGCTCAGCGCGCAGGATGCCGCGGACGAGCAGGCCCAGATCACAACGGAGCTCCAGACCCAAGCCGACGCCGCGGCGGCCGAGATGGAAACTGCTCGCGCCCAGGTCGCACGCCTTGTCGCCTGGCAGCAACGATCGGGCGGGCTGGACTTCACCGCCACCTTGCTGTTCTCCTCTCAGGACCCGGACGAGCTGCTCACCGCCCTCGGCATCGCTTCCAGGCTCGCCGAGACGAACGCGCAGCTCTACGACAGCGCCGCGCAGCTGACGAACACGGCGAGATCGCTCCAGGACCAGGCCGCCGTCGCGCAAACCGAACTCGACCGGCGTCAGGAGGCCGCCCTCGCAGCCTTCGAACAAGCCCAAACCGCTGCCCTCGAGGCCGAGACGATCCTCGTCGAGCAGCAGGAGAACGAGGCCCGGCTCGCAGCCCAACTCGTGGTGCTGACCGAGAACCGACGCGCAACCGAGGCCGACTACAACAAGGGCATCCAAGCCCGATGGGGCGCCGGCGCTGCGGGGATCGTCACCGCCAGCGGGTGGGCGCTTCCCGCGCGGGGCTACATCTCCTCACGGTTCGGGTGGCGACCGCCGCCGCTCCCCGGTGTCAGCAAGTTCCACAGCGGCCTCGATCTCTCAGGGGCGAACTACTGCGGGACG
This sequence comes from Microbacterium sp. UBA837, assembly GCF_002296025.1. NCBI lineage: Bacteria > Bacillati > Actinomycetota > Actinomycetes > Micrococcales > Microbacteriaceae > Microbacterium > Microbacterium sp. UBA837. Next base: position 5,537 of record NZ_DBHD01000041.1, on the reverse strand, counting down.
CCGATCTACGCCGCGGCCGCGGGTCGAGTGACCTATGCCGGGCCGAATGGGGGCCTCGGAAACTACATCCAGATCGACCACGGCAACGGTTACGTCACCGGCTACGCGCACCTTCAACCGGGCGGCATCGGCGTGCGGATCGGGGAGACGGTAGCACCGGGACAGAACATCGGCCGCGCCGGGACAACGGGCCTGTCCACGGGATGCCACCTCCACTTCATCCTTCGCGAGAACGGAAACCCGATCGACCCACTTGCCTTCCTCCAGAACCAAGGGGTGGTGTTCGGGTAGCGCCGGAGTGCCATGCCGCGCCCCCGCAGCATACCCCGCAGCCGATGCTAACCTGTGTACCTTCGCACGCATGCAGGTATGGAGAGAGTGTTGCTGAACGTACTGCGGGAGCCGCGCTATCGGAAGCTGTTCTCCGCGCAGGTCGTCGCCCTGCTCGGCACCGGGCTGCTGACGGTGGCGCTCGGACTGCTGGCCTACGACCTCGCCGGCGCCGATGCCGGCGCGGTGCTCGGCACGGCGCTGACCATCAAGATGGTCGCCTACGTCGGAGTGGCCCCGATCATCGCTGCGCTGGTGAACCGGCTGCCGAAGAAGGCCGTTCTCATCGGGGCGGACCTGATCCGGCTCGGGGTCGCCCTGATCCTGCCCTTCATCACCGACGTGTGGCAGATCTACCTGCTGGTGTTCATCCTGCAGTCCGCATCGGCCACCTTCACCCCCGCCTTCCAATCGTTGATCCCCGTGGTGCTGCCCGACGAGCGCGACTACACCAAGGCTCTCTCCCTGTCCCGCCTGGCCTACGACCTCGAGGCTCTGGTGAGCCCGCTGCTGGCTGCCGCGCTGCTGACCCTGATCGACTTCTACCGGCTGTTCGTCGGCACCGCGATCGGGTTCGCCGCCTCGGCCACCCTCGTCTTGGCGACCCGATTCCCGCCCCGGATCCCGATCGCCAGCCCGGGGTCCGTGTGGCACCGCACCACCCTCGGTGTCCGGATCTTCGCCCGAACCCCGAGCCTGCGCTTCCTGATGGCGATGAACCTCGTCGTCGGCGCGGGAACCGCCCTCGTCCTGGTCAACACCGTCGTCTACGCCCGGGACGTGTTCGCCCTCGACAACAGCAGCCTGGCCGTGGCGCTCGCCTGCTACGGGGCGGGCTCGCTCACGGTCGCCCTCAACGTCCCCCGCCTGGTCGAACGCCTCGGCGACCGGCGGCTCATGCTACTGGGCGCCGCCGTCAGCTCCGCGGCCGTTCTCGGCGCGATCGCGATGACCGCCGCCGCCACGGCCGGCTGGGCCGGCGCATGGTGGGTCCTGCTGCCGCTGTGGCTGCTCATCGGCGCTGGCAACTCCATGATCAGCACACCCTCCTCGCGGCTGCTCATGCGCGCCTCCGATGACACCACCCGCAACTACATCTACACGGCGCAGTTCTCCCTCTCGCACGCCTGCTTCCTCATCACCTACCCGCTGGCCGGCTGGCTCGGCGCGGTCAGCCTCACCGCCGCCGCCGCTCTCCTTGCGGCTATCGCGATCGGCGCCGGCGTCGTCGCCAGCCGCAGCTGGCGCAGCCTCACCCCCAGTCCGGTAGAAGAACAGGAGAGGATACGCTCGTGACCTCCGACGACCGCACGTGCGCCCGCCATCCCGACAGCCCCTACGTCGAGCTTGCCGTCGAGGTGTTCACCATGCTCGCCGACGCGACCCGCGTGCGGCTCATCCTGGCCCTGCGCGAAGGCGAACAGTCCGTCACCAGCCTCGCCGAGCAGGTCGACAAGAGCCCGACCGCGGTCTCCCAGCACCTCGCCAAGCTGCGCCTGGCCCGCATCGTGACCACCCGCCAAGAAGGCACTCGCGTGTTCTACCGGCTCAGCGACGAGCACGCCGTCGCCATCGTCGATGAAGCCCTCAAGCAGGCCGAGCACGCGATCGGCGCCCCGCACCACCACGAGTAGCAACATGTCGCGCTGTGGTGCACGGACCTCGCAGAGGAGTTATGCCGGCTAAGTCGTGCGGATTTCGCTGTGGCGGAGGAAGATGCCCCGCTGCTCGAGGAGCTTCTCGCACACTTCGGTCATGGCAATCGGATTGAGTTCCTGCGCGCCGCGATGAAACGGATGCACGCGCTGCAGGCGGGTATGCATGAGGATCTCGGCGGACGGGAGCTGTCGGCCGAGGAGGTCACGGCGCGCCGATCGCGTCGTGAACCGGTCGCGCACAGTTCTGCGCGGTGCTCGACGTCCTCGTCGCTTTCGTCACCCTCAGTTCATGCCCCCCCGCAGGTGTGTTCATGATGGGACGTGCGCGGCGAACCAGGCGATTACCGCGCCCTGCCATCGGTCGGGGTCAGAGTTCCACGAGAGCGTATGTCCGGCCTCAAAGACCTCCAGTGAAACAAGGCCAGGCCGAGAATCTCGGAGTGCTTGTGAGAGCTGTATCGGCACGGAGTCGTCGTGGGTACCGTGGAGGATGAGCATGGGCGCGGTGAGTTCCTCGGCACGAGCAGTCCAGTCGAAGGATCGGAGCGGGATGCTCTCGGGCAGGCCGACAATGCGGGCGAGTGGGCGGAGCGTCAGCCACGGGATCGCGAGGCTGCCCGCGGCTGCGGGGAGTCCGCTGCGGGTGCAGTTCGCTTTGATGACTTCCGTCCAGTCGAGCACAGGCGAGTCGAGCACGAGACCTGCGATGCTGCGTCGATACGACGGGTGGTGAGCGAGCTGGAGCGCGATGGCGGCACCCATCGACCATCCGAACAGCACGATCTGTCGGGCTCCGTGCCGCGTCGCGTACTCGATGGCAGCCGCGGCGTCGTCGGCCTCGGTGAAGCCGAGCATTGAGCGACCGTTGTCGACTCCCGGGCCTTCGCCGTCGGCTCGGTAGCTGATGACGAGCGAGGTGTAGCCGCGCTCCGTCGCGGCGAGCACGCCGCGAAGTGTTCCGGCTCGGACGCTGCCGAGGCCATGAATGTGGATCGCCCACGTCGACGTGGCGCTGTCACCGTCGATGCGCCAGGCGGGGGCGGGCCCCGCAGGGGTGTCGATGGTAATGTCGTGTGCGTCAAGGCTGGCGTCATGGGGGGTCGCGTAGTAGATGCCGCTCCAGGAGACGTGATCGCCTTCCCTAGGAGTGAGTCCCGATGCCGTGCTCGTCACTTGTCGTGCGATCAGGGTCGGTCCACGGTCGAGCACGTCGGCGGAGAGTTGCGCCCAGCCTCCGTTCTCGAACCAGAGGTTGTAAACGCCTTCGGCTGCCGTCAGGTGAGTTCGGTCGAGCACGATGAGACAGCCGTCGCTTTCGTGCTCAACCTCGCGGACGGTCAGGTCGTATCGTCGCATGCTGCGGGCTGTCAGCCGCCGCGCGATCGTCCAGCCGACACCCAACGCGCCTGCCGCGACGAGTCCGGCACCCAGCGCGACCCGGCGCATCACGAGCTGGCCCCATCGTCAACTCGGCTCCCTGGCGAAGCGGTGGTCCGTGTCGCCCTCGTGTCGAGTCCGAGGAGGTGGTTCTCCGCGCGATCCAGTAGTGCGCGCTCGGCTGCGCTGATGTCGAAGGTGACGCGCGGGTCGATCATCGCGTCGCGGATCTCAACGATCTCTCGGTGTAGACGGCTCTCCAGGTCATCCGCGCTCGCAGCGAGCGGGTCTGCTTGGCTCAGCCCCGGCCGCACGAGGGACGCCCGCTTCCAGAGAGGCTCCAACTGTGTCGCGAGGCCGACGGTGCGCTTCCGGCGCATGTCGTGCTGTGCGCGGCGGACGGCAGGCTGCGCGGCGAAGCCCGCGCATAGGAAAAGGAACGCGAGTAGAGAGAGCTGTTCGTAGGCGGGTTGGACGGCGCGCATGAGATCGAGATGTCCTGTGACGTGTGCGACGTCCATGATGAGCACGGCCAGGCACAGTGCGCCGCCGAACGCCGATCCCAGGCTCAGCAGAGCCGCGGGGAGACGCTGGATGCCGGAGCTGCGCAGATATTGCCGCGCGGCGAGGATCATCATCGTCGTGATTACGAGGAAGAAGTAGCTGAAGTTGATGATCGAGTAGGCCGCTGCTGCGGGTTGCGCGCCGAGGTCGATCATGAACCGAGTCGTGGTTGTGCCTCGGTCGATGAACACGAACGTCGTGGTGATCGCAAGAAGCGAGGCGACGAGCACCGGGATGCCCACGGCGACCCGCACGAGCCTGGGTCGGTACTCGTCGGCCCTCATGACGCCTCGACCGAGAAAGAAGATCCCGGTCATCAGCAGCCCATCCGAAACGAGGGTCGTGACGTTCATGCCGCCAAGAAGCGGATCGGTGGCGAGGTAGATGGCGTCGACGTTCAGGGTCATCGCGACGGCAATCGTGAAGGAGGCGTAGGTGATGCTTCGATCCGCCCGTTTGCGGCGGAAGATGAGCAGGCTCGCCACGAGCGCCCACATGAGCGTCGCGACGAGCGCCTGGATCACCCGAATATCTCCGAATAGCGAGACTCGGCGAACACCGATCCTCGGATGCCCGCGGCCAGCCGATCTGCGAGCGACTCGGCGGCGATCTCCGTCTCACTGTCAATGTCCTGTCGCTTGAGCAGGCGTCCGCGTGTGTGAGGAGGGATGTTGGGCAGCAAGACGTCCCCGGCTGTGCAATCGTCGCCCTCCGTGTGACCGAGGATCATGTGGGCCAACTCGTGAAGGACGAACTGCTGGCGGTGCAGTGCAGAGTCGCTGCGTGCGTGGAGCACGAAGTCCTCGGTGTCGGTGACCAGCCAGAGCGCACAGATGCCGTCGCGGGTGTCGAGGTCGGCGAGTTCGACGACGCGGAGCCTACGATGGCGCCGTTCCTGTATGGCCTGGAGAAGGTGCGCAAGCGTGAATCTGCTGCCGAGCCGCAGATCGGAGACGGCGGCCGTTACGGTCTCTTCGGTGTTCACGTTTACCCCCTCTCGGCCGAGCAGCTACTGGTCTCGGCTCCGTGGTGCGCGACACCCGTCAGTGCTCGGGTGTTCGCATCATTTCCTCGTCCAGGAACTTGCTGATGGCTTGGAGCGCCTTCGGCGAGATGTCGCCGAGTGTGCGAGCAGCGTAGGACTTCACCTTTGCTGCACGCATCGAACGCACGAGGTCGAGCTGGGCGGAGACCTTCTCCGGGGTAGCCACGCCGCTCTCCCCCGCAAGAAAGGCAGCATCAACGTCGAAGAAGTCCGCGAGTCCCTCGAAGATTGCGGTGTCTTGAACGTATCGGTGGCCGTTGACCATGTACGTCCATCGTGATCGAGACAGGCTGATGCCACGTTGTCTCAGATGCTCCGCGATCTGCGAGTAGGTCGGTTCGGAGCCGGACTCGGCGACAGCGACATCCATCAGAAGTCGCAGGCGTTTGGCGAGGTCGTCAGCCGCAGCCTGACTTTCGTCTTCAGTCATCGTCGCTGACCCCCCTTCCCTTCGGGAGGGCCAAGGCGTCGACGTAGCCCAGGCCCAAGGGTAGTTGTGCATGCTCAATCTACCCGTTGAGCATGCACAACTCAACCGTTCGACTTGACTCATGTAAAAGGTC
>NZ_DBHD01000066.1:0-10538 GCF_002296025.1 Microbacterium sp. UBA837 | reverse complement strand
GCTGGGGTACCTGGACTCGAACCAAGAACAACTGAACCAGAATCAGCCGTGTTGCCAATTACACCATACCCCAAGGGTTCCCGCCGGAACGGGCGCCAAGGGTCAAGTCTAGACGACGCGAAAGGCCCCGCCAAACCAGACCCGGCAGCGGCGCGTCTCAGCTCGCGGCGAGGTGATCGACGAGTGCCCCGAAGCGGCGGACCGACGCATCCTTGCCCAAGAGTTCCATGGACTCGAACAGCGGCGGCGAGACGCGACGGCCGCTGAGTGCGACCCGCAGCGGTCCGTAGGCGACGCGCGGCTTGAGACCGAGGCCCTCGATGAGCGCAGCAGCGAGGGACTCCTGAATCGCGGCGGCAGTGAACTCCGCCTCGGGAATCAACTCGATCGCACCCACACCGGCCACCAGCACCTCACCCGCGTTGGCAGGCAGAGACGCGAGGGCGTCGTCCTCATAGGTGACGGCATCCGTGAAGAGGAACCCGAGCAACCCGGGAGCGTCACCGAGCAGCTGCATCCGTTCCTGCACGAGCGGGGCGGATGCCGCGAGCATCTCCAGCTGCGCGTCAGTCAGCGGATCCGACACGACCCCGGCGGCGACCAGGTACGGAATCAGACGGGAAGCGAAGTCTTCGGCTTCCAGCATCCGGATGTGGTCGCCGTTGATCGACTCTGCCTTCTTCTGATCGAAGCGAGCGGGGTTCGGGTTGACGTCGGCGATATCGAACGCGGCGACGAGCTCGTCGAGCGAGAAGACATCGCGGTCGGGAGCGATCGACCAGCCGAGCAGGGCGAGGTAGTTCAGCAACCCCTCGTGGATGAAGCCCTTCTCGCGCTGCAAGAACAGGTCTGCCTTCGGGTCGCGCTTGGAGAGCTTCTTGTTGCCCTCCTCCCCCAGCACGAGCGGCATGTGGCCGAACCGGGGCACGAAGTCGGTGACGCCGGCGGTCACGAGCGCGTCATAGAGAGCGAGCTGGCGTGCGGTTGAGGGCATCAGATCTTCGCCACGGATGACGTGAGTGATGCCCATGAGAGCGTCATCGACCGGGTTCACGAACGTGTACAGGGGCACGCCGCCGGCCCGCACAATGACGAAGTCGGGGAAGGACCCGGCCGGGAAGGTGACCTCGCCGCGGATGAGGTCGACGTAGGTGAGGTCGTGATCGGGTACGCGTAGACGCCACGCGGGCTCACGGCCCTCGGCGCGGAACGCTGCTTTCTGCTCGTCAGTGAGGTCGCGGTCGTAGTTGTCGTAGCCGAGCTGCTTTGCGCGGCCAGCAGCCTCGTTGCGGGCGTCGATCTCTTCGGCCGTGGAATAGCTCTCGTAGACGACGCCGGCAGCGATGAGCTTCTCGAGGACGCCGCGATAGATCTCGTGGCGCTGGGACTGCCGGTAGGGCGCGTGGGGACCGCCGACCTCGACGCCCTCATCCCAGTCGATCCGGAGCCACCGCAGCGCATCGAGCAGCTGGTTGTAGCTCTCTTCGGAGTCCCGGGCGGCATCCGTGTCTTCGATGCGGAAGATGAGCTTGCCACCGTTGTGCCGCGCATAGGCCCAGTTGAACAGCACCGTCCGCATCAGTCCGACGTGCGGCAGACCCGTCGGTGACGGGCAGAAGCGGACCCGAACGTCGGATCCGGTGGCGGTCGTGGTGGCAGGATGCGGCGTTCCGGGCATAGATATCAAGTCTAGTTCCGGAGCGGGTGCCGCACCCGCGCCTCGGTACGACTACGCAGCCTGACGAATGCGACCGTACGGTGCGAGAAGCATTGTCGCGATCACGGCGACACCGACAACCAGAGCGAGCCCCGTGAAACCGATCCATCCGAGGACGACGCCCGAGGTGATCGCACCGACGGCACCGACGAGGCTCATCGAGAGGTCGTTGCGCCCCTGACGCGTCGTGCGTCGTTCCTCCGATGACGACTCGGTGAGCAGCGCCGACCCGGCAACCGTCGCGGCGCTCCACCCCAGGCCAAGCAGAATGAGCGCGACGGTGACCGCCGTGTTCGACTCCGCGCCGAAGAAGACCGTCACCAGGGATGCCGCGAGCAGCGCCTGACCGACCATGATCGTCGGAATGCGGCCCACGCGGTCTGCCAGGATGCCGAAGACCGGCGAGAGCGCGTACATCCCCGCGATGTGCAGACTGATCGTCAGACCGATGATGGTCAGACTCGCGCCGTGATGGAGCATGTGAACCGGGGTCATCGCCATGATCGAGACCATGACGCCGTGTGCGGCGGCATTCGCGAAGATCGCGTAGCGAGCCGACACCGGACGGTCGGGCTTGACGAGCTGCTTGACCACCCGGTCGCGACGCCGCTGCGCCACCGTCTGCGCGACCAGCAGCGGATCCGGCCGAAGAGCGAACAGATACACAATGATGCTCAGCGCTTGCGCGACGATCGTGAAGACGTACGGTCCCGTCAGGGGCGGCATCCCCAGGGCGTCTCCGATCGCCTGGCCGGGTTGCACAAGATTCGGTCCGAGCACGGCGCCGATGGTCGTCGCCCACACGACGATCGACAGATCGCGGCCACGCGTGGCATCCGTGGCGAGATCGGCGGCAGCGAAACGCGACTGCAGGTTCGCGGTCTGACCCGCTCCGACGAGCCCGAAGGCCAGCAGAAGCAGCGGGAACGACCGAACGGCCGCCGCCACCACGACCAGCGAAACGCCTACGAGCGCGATCGCCATGCCCGACGCCAGCGAGATACGGCGTCCGCGCCGACGCGCGAGGGCAGCAAGCGGCACCGCCAGCGCGGCGGTGCCGAGGGTCACACCCGCCGCAGCCAGCCCCGAGAGCGACTCGTCACCGGCGATGTCGGCGGCAAGCACCGCACCGAGGGAGACTGTCGCTCCAAACCCGAGCCCGCCGAGCACTTGGCCTGCCGAGAGCACCCAGACGGTCCGACGCTGGATGCCGGCGAGTTCGCTCGCCTCCTGGCGATCGTCGACCCAGCCGTCAGACAGTGTCACCGGCGCGGCTCCGCATCCCGCGCGGTGTTGCGCAGGATGCCGAGCCCATCGATCTCGACCTCGACGACGTCTCCGGACACGAACGGGCCGACACCGGCCGGCGTGCCGGTGAGGATGACGTCCCCGGGCAGCAGTGTGAACGCAGCCGACACATACTCGATGATCGCCGGAACCGAGTGGATCATGTCGGTGATCGCGCCGCGCTGACGGACCTCGCCGTTGACGCGTGTGGTCAGTGTCGCGCCGCCCGCGAGGTCGAACTCGGTCTCGATCACGGGTCCGAGCGGGCAGAAGGTGTCGAAGCCCTTCGCACGCGACCACTGGCCGTCAGAACGCTGCAGGTCCCGCGCTGTCACGTCGTTGCCGATCGTGTATCCGAAGACGTGGTCCAGCGCAGCATCCGCCGACACGTTCTTCGCAATACGGCCGATGACAACGGCGAGTTCCCCCTCGTAGTCCGTGCGCTCCGACTGCCACGGGCGCACGATCGGCTCGTCCGGCCCGATCACCGCCGTGTTGGGCTTCAGAAACAGCAGCGGCTCGCCGGGTGCCTCGCTCCCCATCTCCGCGGCGTGATCGAGGTAGTTCTTACCGACGCACACGACCTTCGAGCGCGGAATGACCGGAGCGAGCAGCGTGACCTCGCCGACCGGCACGCGCTCCCCCGTCGTCTCGTAGCCGGCGAACATCGGGTCACCCGCGAGCACCACGAGCTCGCCCTCGTCGAGGATGCCGTAGGCGATCGCATCCTCGTGTCGGAACCGCGCGATTCTCATGCCTGGGAGCGGGCGTCGAGGCGGTGCATCCAGCCGTGGCGGTCTTCGGCGTGGCCGTACTGGATGTCGGTCAGCTCCTGTCGCAGCTCGAGCGCGAGCGAGCCGACGGGCTGCTGGTCGACGAAGTCGCGTCCCTTGAGCACGCCGATGGGAGTCACGACGGCGGCAGTCCCGCAGGCGAAGACCTCGACGATGTCACCGGATGCCACACCCTCACGCCACTCGCGCAGCGAGATGTTGCGACCCTGCACGTGGAGGCCGCGGTCGGCCGCCAGCTGCAGGATGGAGTCGCGTGTGACGCCCTCGAGGATCGAGTCCGACTGCGGTGTCACGACCGTGCCGTCCTTGAAGACGAAGACGATGTTCATCCCGCCGAGCTCTTCGACGTTGCCGTCCTGATCGAGGAAGACCACCTGGTCGCACTCGTTCTCGTAGGCCTCGGACTGCGGCAGCAGACTCGACGCGTAGTTGCCTCCGGTCTTGGCAGCCCCGGTGCCACCCTTGCCCGCCCGCGAGTAGTCCTCGCTGAGCCAGATCGACACGGGGGTCACACCGCCCTTGAAGTAGGCGCCCGCGGGGCTGGCGATGACGTAGTAGCCGACCTTGTTGGCTGGACGCACGCCGAGGAAGGCCTCTTTGGCGAACATGAACGGGCGCAGGTAGAGGCTCTGGTTCTCGCCCGAGGGCACCCAGGCGCCGTCGACCGCGATGAGCTCCTCGAGCGACTGGATGAAGTACGACACCGGCAGCTCGGGAAGAGCCAGCCGCCGCGCCGAGCGCTGCAGGCGGCGACCGTTCTGGTCGGGACGGAACGTGTGGATCGATCCGTCGGCGTGACGGTAGGCCTTGATGCCCTCGAAAACCTCTTGCGCGTAATGCAGCACAGCTGCGGCCGGATCGAGCGAAAGCGGACCGTAGGGTTTCACCTGCGGTCGGTGCCACCCGCCGCCGACCGACCAGCAGACATCGACCATGTGGTCGGTGAAGTGCTGACCGAAACCGGGGTTGGCGAGAATCGCCTCGCGCTCGGCATCCGTCTTTGCCTGCAGGTTCCGCATCACCTGGAACTGCAGGGGCGCAAGGCCGGCGTCGGGGTCGGTGTCAAGAAGAGTCATGTCGAAATCCAGTCGTTCGAGCGCGGCGGTGTCGGAATCGCCCAGCACAGCGAGGAGCCGAGTGGCTCCAGGCTACGCCTGAAGGCGGGCGACGATCGCGTCACCGATCTGCGCTGTGGTGCGGGCGGCCTCGCCCCGGGACGCAATGTCCTCTTCCACCGCGCGGGTGACGCGGGCGGAATCGTCGTGCAACCCGAGGTGGTCGAGAAGCATCGCGATGGACAGAATCGCAGCAGTGGGGTCGGCCTTCTGCTGACCCGCGATGTCGGGCGCCGATCCGTGGACGGGCTCGAACATCGAGGGGAACGCGCCGTCGGGGTTGATGTTCCCCGAAGCGGCAAGGCCGATGCCTCCGGTGACGGCGCCGGCCAAGTCGGTGAGGATGTCGCCGAAGAGGTTGTCGGTGACGATCACGTCGAAGCGGTCAGGGTTTGTGACCAGGAAGATGGTTGCCGCATCGACGTGCAGATAGTCTACGGCGACGTCGGGGTGCTCTTCTGTCACCTCGCGCACGATTCTCTGCCAGATTCCGCCGGCGTGCACGAGCACGTTGGTCTTGTGCACGAGCGTCAGCTTCTTGCGGCGCCGTTCGGCCAACGCGAACGCGTAGCGCACGACCCGCTCAACACCGAAGGCCGTGTTGACGGATGTCTCGTTCGCGACCTCGTGTGGCGTGCCCTTGCGGATTGCGCCCCCGTTGCCGACGTAGGGCCCCTCCGTGCCCTCGCGCACGACGACGAAGTCGACCTCACCGGGGTTCGCGAGCGGGCCGGGGGCACCGGGATAGAGCTTGGAGGGCCGCAGGTTGACGTAGTGGTCCAGCTCGAAACGCAGCTTGAGCAGCAGTCCGCGTTCGATGTTCGCATCCTTCAGGCGAACGTCTCCCGGAACGCCGCCCACCGCGCCGAGCACGATCGCATCGTGCTGCTTTATGGCCTCGAGGTCAGCATCCGTGAGCGTGTCGCCGGTCTCGAGGTAACGCGCGGCACCCAGCGAAAACGGGGTCTTCGTGAACCGGATGTCGCCGCCTGCGGTCACCGCATCCAGAACCTTCATGGCCTCGGCGACGACCTCGACACCGATGCCATCACCGGGGATGACGGCTAGCTTCACCTCGCGCGACATTGCTCTCCTCGTTCTCGGATCGCGCCGCCTGATTCACAGATGACGGCGCCGATCCCAGCGTAGTGGCCGCGATAACGGCAGCCAGGACCACGAGACCGGCCCCGACCGCGGCAGTGACCGCAACGCCCGAGTCGAAGGCAGCTGCCGCGGCAGCACGCAACGCGTCGGCGATGGGGGCAGCGAGCTCGCCCGCCGTGACGTAGGCGCCGGCGAGCGTTTCCCGCGCCTGCGCGGCGAGGTCAGTGGGCACTCCCGCGGGGATCGCGATTCCCGACCGGTACGAGGCGGTGAGGATGCTGCCCAGCACAGCGGTTCCGAGCACGGCGCCGAGCTCATACGCCGTCTCAGAGACAGCGCCTGCCGCCCCCGCCTTGCTCGGCGGGGCGCTCGCCATGACGAGCTCGTTCGACACTGTCTCGGCGGCACCGATTCCGATGCCGAGCAGCACACTGGCCAGCAAGAGCCAGCCGAGGTCACCGCTCCCCGCTGTCGCCGCGACGAGGAGGTAGCCGCTCATCGAGAACATGAGCGCCGCGGGAACCACGATGCGCGGTGGAATCCGCGACGCAATGGGCACGACGAGAAGCCCGGAGACGATGACCGACGCCAGTGACGGCACGAGCGCGAAGCCCGCTTGCACCGGCGACAGGCCGACGATCAGTTGCAGATGCTGAGCGATGAAGAACATGAAGCCGACGAGCGAGATGACACTCAGCAGGTTCACCAGCAGAGCACCGCTGAAGGTGCCTCGCGTGAACAGCCGCATGTCGAGCATCGGGGAGCGCGCGCGCAACTGCCGCCGCACGAACAGGATGCCGAAACCAGCGCCCGCAACTGTCGCGCCGACGATCGTCGGTGAGAATCCGTGGACCGCGAACTCCTTGATGGCCCACACGATCGGCACCATCATCGCCATGGACAGCACGATACTGACGGCGTCAACGCGTCCGGCATCCGGGTTGCGGCTCTCGGGAACCAGCAGCGGCGCGAGCACCAGCAGCGGCACGAGCACGGGTACCGCCATGAGGAACACGGATCCCCACGAGAAGTGCTCCAGGAGGACTCCCCCGACGATCGGGCCGAGCGCCGCACCGGCCGAGAACATCGATGCCCAGATGGCGATCGCGAGGCGTCGCTGATTGCGGAGGGTGAAGATGCTGCGCAGCAGCGCCAGAGTCGACGGCATGATCATGGCACCGAACAGGCCCATGGCAGCACGACCCGCGATCAACCACTCCGCCGAGGGGGCGAAGGCAGACAGCGCCGACACTGTAGCGAATCCGGTGGCGCCGATCAGCAGCATCCGCCGCCGACCAAACCGGTCGCCCAGGGTTCCCATCGTCACCAGCAGACCGGCGAGCACGAGCGGGTAGGCATCGATGATCCACAGCTGCTGCGCCGCGGTGGGTTCGAGTGCGAGCGCGATCTCGGGCAGTGCGAAACTCAGCACCGTGTTGTCGACCGAGATCAACAGCACGGGCAGCATCAGCACCACCAGCGCAGCCCAGCCACGCCAGGTCACCGGACGCCCCTCGCTTTCGGCGATGCGGATGTCTTCGGTCAGGGTCGTCATCATGTCACCGTCAGAATTTCTATACCGTCTGGCTGGTATAGTAACAGCCATGGAGACTGCCTGGCTAGCATCGAACGCATGAGTCGTCCCCCGCACGCCCGTGAGAAGGTGCTCGACGCATTCGAGTCACTCCTCATCGCCGAGGGCGAGCGCGCCGCCACCATGGATGCCATCGCGCGCGCCGCCGGGGTCTCCAAGGGTGGCCTGCTCTACCACTTCGCGTCGAAGGAGGCGCTCGAGGCGGCGTTGCTCATCCGACTCGAGAAGTGCGTCGACGAAGACCTCGCCCGCATGACCTCCTCAGAGGAAGGTCCCGTCGCCTATTACGTGCGCACCTCGGCGATGGACGGCACCGCGCTCGACAGAGCGATCCTCGCCGTCTCTCGCCTCGCGCAGGCCGGCCGGGGCGCCGCGAGCGATGCCCTCCGAACTGTCCGGGAGCGCTGGGCCGACACTCTCCGCCCGCATGTCGCCGACAAGACGGCGTTGGACCTCGTCATGCTCATCAGCGACGGCGTCTACTACAACAACGCCCTCCAGCACGATGGTCTGGCAACGCCAGTCCCCCGCGACGCCGAGATGGATGCCTTGGTGCAGCTCATCGCACAGGCAACCGCTCCGCGCGACTGACCGCGGCCGAAGGCCTACGGCTCGACGATCTCGATCTGACGGAACAGGTCGGCCCCGACCGCCTCACGCATCTGGTCGAGCAGCTCGTCCGGCACTGCTGCGTCGACCGTGAGCACCGAGAGAGCACGCCCGGTGGCATCCGGATGCGCGACCTGGAGCCCCTCGATGTTGATTCCGGCGTCACCGAGCTTCCTGGCGTAGATCGCGACGATGCCCGGACGGTCCTGGTAGCGCATCACGACGTGGTGGCCGGCGATCGGTACCTCGATGTCGTAGCCGTTGATGGCGACGATCTTCGGGACCATGCGCGTCCCGGCGAGCGTTCCCGCGACGCTCAACGTCGTGCCATCCGACATGGTGCCGCGCAGAACGGTGAGGTTGCGGTACTGAGGGCTGTCGGCCTCGACGATCATGCGGGTTTCGATGCCGCGCTGCTCAGCGAACAGCGGCGCGTTCACGTAAGACACGTTCTCGCTGACGATGTTCGTGAAGATGCCCTTGAGCGCCGCGAGCCGGTACACGCTGACATCGAACGCGGCGAGTTCCCCGCGAACCTCGATGTCCAGCGAGGTCAACGCGCTGTGGGTCAGGCCCGTGAAGTACTGCCCGAGCATCTCGACAAGCCCGATACCGGGACGCACGAACGGGTCGATGACGCCGCCGGCGACGTTGACCGCGTCCGGGACGAGATCGCCTTCGAGCGCGAGCTTGACAGACTTCGCAACCGAGACGCCGGCCTTCTCCTGCGCCTCATCGGTCGAAGCTCCGAGGTGCGGCGTTGCGACGACGTTCGGAAGGGCGACGAGTTTCGCTGCCGCCGAGTCGGGCTTGGGCGGCTCGGCGGTGAAGACATCAAGTCCGGCACCGGCGATCTGGCCGGTGGTGAGAGCCTCGAGCAGCGCCTCTTCGTCGAACAGTCCACCGCGAGCGACGTTGACGACGTACGCCGTGGGCTTCATCGCCGCGAGCTGCTCGGTGCTGATCATGCCCGTCGTCTCGGGCGTCTTCGGCATGTGCACCGTGAGGAAGTCGCTCTCGCGCACAACCTCGTCGAAGCTCAACAGCTCGACACCCAGCTGCTGGGCACGCGCAGGGGTGACATAAGGGTCGTACCCGACCAGACGCACACCGAAGGCCCGCAGACGCTCGGCGACCAGGGCGCCGATCCGGCCGAGGCCCAGGATGCCGACGGTCTTCTCGAACAGTTCCGCGCCCGTGAACGAGCTGCGCTTCCACTGGCCCTGCGCGAGCGAGGCGTGGGCGGCGGGGATGTGGCGGGCAAGGCTCAGGATGTGCCCGACGGTGAGTTCCGCGGCCGAGATCACGTTGGACGTCGGTGCGTTGACGACCATGACGCCGGCGGCAGTCGCTGCCTTGATGTCGACGTTGTCGAGCCCGACGCCCGCGCGGGCGATCACGCGAAGCTTCTGCGAGGATGCAATGGCCTCGGCATCCATCTTCGTCGCTGAACGGATGAGGACGGCGTCCGCGTCGGCGAGAGCAGCAAGCAATGCGGGCCGGTCGGTGCCATCGACGTTTCGGACGTCGAAGTCCGGACCGAGGGCCTCGATCGTGGCGGGGGACAGTTCTTCGGCGATCAGCACGACCGGTTTGGACACGGGTGGATCCTTCGGAGCAGACGCGCACGAGTGAATCGCACGCAGGATGACGGGAATGCCACGCCGCACGCCATGACGACGGGCCTTCGCCAGCCTATCGCGGGCGCGCGCACCGTCCCGACCAGATGACGTGCCGATGGTCCCGTCGGCTCAGCCTCCGAGAAGCGATGCGCCGTAGACGGCGGCATAGGCGATGACGTTCATCCAGAACACCGCGACGATCCCCAGGCCCGACAGCATGATGAGCGCGAAGGCTCCGGCGCGTCGCTTCCACCCGATGGCAAAGGCGAGGGCGAACACGACGACGGGGAATGCGATCGCTGTCAGCAGCAGCGCCCATCCCCCACCGTTGAGCCCGAGCGGCCCGGTGGCCTGCGAGATCAGGAAGGCGACGGCGTTCCAGACGGCATAGGCGTAGAACAGGCCGAAGAAGCCGGCGATCGTGGCGATGAGCCACACCGGGAGGGCGGTGCGACGTACGGCCGGTGCAGACGCCGTCGAGGATGACGACACCGAGGTTTCGGTCGGCTCGTTGGTGTTCTCGATCACTGTCCGATCGCCCCCACCATGATGAACGGCCACGGCAGCACCAGCAGTGCCCCCGCGGCGAGCAGCAGGATCCGAACCCACGACCTGCCACCGCGCGTGAGGAACAGCACGGTCATGAACCAGATGAGCGGTGTCAATACCGCCAGCCACAGACTCACCTGATAGGCC